>JALZAA010000065.1 GCA_030948625.1 Actinomycetota bacterium | reverse complement strand
AGCATGCACACCGGCGTCGACATCGCGGCGTCATCGGGCACACCAATCAAGGCCGCCGGCGACGGCGTCGTCGTCATGGCCGGCTGGAACGGCGGCTACGGCAACTGGACCCTCATCGACCACGGCGACGGACTTGCGACCGGTTACGCCCACCAGTCGAGCATCGGTGTCCGGATCGGCCAGCACGTGAGCACCGGCGAGGTCATCGGCAACGTCGGCTCGACCGGAGCCTCCACCGGCCCGCACCTCCACTGGGAGGTGCGCGTCAACGGCACCCCGGTCAACCCGATGGGCTGGGTCTGACCTGACGCGTTACCTATCCAGCTGGGGGGAACCCGCAGGTAGGGCTTGAGGGCTTCCACCCCTTCGGGAACTTCTGCTTCGCGTCCTCGTCCGAAACCGGCGGGATGATGATCACGTCGTGGCCTTGCTTCCAGTCGACCGGCAAACGCGGCGCTCTTCCACTGGTGATCTATCCCTCCTGTCGGAGTTCGTTCAGCGCTGAGCGACCGCTGCGAAAGAAGCCTCCCCGACGGACGAGTTCATCGAGCATTGATTCGCCAGGGCGCGTACCTGCGGTCTCCGGATCGCACGGATCAGGCTCGTCTGACACGCTGAAGCAGTACTCACTTCCCCTTCCCATGCGGGACGGTCAGCAGCCCGTGTGATCCGAGACGCACCTCGTAACCGCAGCGGTCCAGGACGACCCAAGTCGAGCCGGATCGTGGTTCCAAACTGTTGAGCCGTCCGTGAACGTGATCGTGCCGTCGTCCGCGACCGCTCGGATCGTGCGCGGTCCTCCGCGGTCACCGCGCAACCCGGTCATGGGGTGAACGTCGTGGCCGGGGTACTAACTCCCGCAGTTACCGTGCGCGCTCTCGTCCGAAGCCATGACTTATGTCCTCATCGGTCCCGGCAGAGGCACCGCGCCACATGGGCGGTTGCAAGCCCTTCATCGAGCCGGATCTCTCGAGGCTTCTGGATGAGACATCCTCAGCGTACGACGAGGACTGGGGAAGGTTGGTGAAGTTCCGACGCCCATGTCGAAGACTCACGAGGTGATCACTGCGGTCTGCGAGTGGTGCCGTGGCGGTACCCATTGATTGCCTCTGGAAGCCAGGCCTAGCGTGCCCCGAATCGTCCCATGGGTTGGGGAAATCGGGGGTGGACGGGATGCGACGCGTTGCTGCTGCGCTGGTCGGCGCGGCCTTGTTCACGACCGCTCTACTCGGGGCGTCGCCAGGCGGCGCGGTGGCCTCGAACCCCGGCCCATTGCAGGATCCGACGCTGACGCCCGGAGATGTCGACGGCCGCGTCACTCAGGAGAACATCGCCCAGACCATCTGCATGCCCGATTACACGAAGTCCGTGCGCAAGGTGTCGAGCAAGACCAAGTCAAAGGTCTACGCCGAGTACAAGGTCTCGAAGGACGACCGCTCGAAGTACACGATCGACCACTTGATCCCGCTTGAGCTGGGTGGCAGCAACAGTGTCGCCAACCTGTGGCCAGAGCCCAGGAAGGGCGACAAGGGTTCGCGCTCCAAGGACGATGTCGAGAACAACCTGCACGCGGTGGTGTGCGCCGGGACGGTGACGCTGGCCGCGGCGCAGGCGGCAATCGTCGCGGACTGGCCGACTGCTCCCGCCATCGCCACAACCACGACGACCACGACCACGACTACGACCACAACGACGACAGCTCCTCCGCCTCCGCCGACCACGGCCGCACCGTCTCCGCCACCCGCGCCTCCACCGCCGGCGCCGGGCCCGCCCGGTGGAGCAACTGCGCTGTGCAACGACGGGACGTATAGCTACGCCGCGAACCACCAGGGCGCGTGTTCACATCACGGGGGTGTGGCGGCGTTCTACCGGTAGCTGACCGTTTTGTCTAGCCATCCGGCCCGGAGTCGAAAAGGGGGGTAGATCGTGAAGGCACCGCGACTCAACTGGAAACGCGACGCAGAACATCCCGTTTCAGAGCGGCGTCGAGTCGCCTTCGAGCGATTCTCGGATGCGACGGAGTTGCCTCTGGTCATCCTGGCGCTCGCAATGATTCCGCTCATCGTGGTGCCGTTGATCGCGGACCTCCCGAGTGATGTCGCCCGTGCGTTCGACGTTGCCGACTTCGTGATCTGGGGCGTGTTCGTCTTCGAGTACGTCGTCAAACTCGCGCTTGCGCCGCAGCGGTGGTACTTCGTGACCCACAATCTCTTGGACCTTGTCGTGGTCATCGTGCCGTTCCTCCGACCGCTACGGCTTCTGCGTTCCGCTCGAGCGTTACGGATCTCTCGGCTCGCCCGGCTCGGTGCCTTCGCGGGGTTTGGCACCGAGAAGTCTCGACGCTCTCTGCACGTTCGCGGCGTTGGCTACGTGCTCGCTGTGACCCTGTCACTTGTGATGGTGCTCTCGATCGTGGTCTATGACCTGGAACACAACGCTCGCGGGGCCAGCATTAAGACCTGGCCTGATGGACTCTGGTGGGCAGCCTCGACCGTCTCGACGGTCGGTTACGGCGACAAGGTTCCGGTGACGGCCGCTGGACGTGTGGCGGCTTTGTTGCTGATGATCAGCGGCATCACGTTGCTGGGTGTGATCACTGCCTCACTCGCCACCGTCTTCGTTTCCCACAGCCGTGCAGAAACGCGCAACCAACGGGGCGAAGTCCTAGAGGCGAACCGCCAGCAGCAAGTCCTCGACCGACTGACTTCCATTGAGTCGTCGCTCGCGGCGCTCCAAGCAGAGCGTGGAGATAGAGGACCATCCCACGCGCCGTCGCCGCCTTAAGCCAGGGACTCGGCGCAATGTTCTACTTCCTGTTTGGCTGGCTCATGGGCCGGAACATCCGCGCCACGCGTCAGGCTGCCTACAACGCTGCGTTACCCGAGTCTGTCAAGGAGGAGCGGTACGCCCAGCAACAGGCCCAGGCGAAAGCTCTGGCGGCGGCGGAGACACGATGGTCGCGCCCGGCGTCGCGCGGCGCGTCTACAGCAACAGGTCATGGGAGCCTGGGAAGAAGTGCTGGAAGCTTCCTCCTGGGCACTGATCGAACTTGACGAGGTAGCGGATCGGGCGATTTGGCTAATGCGTCAGTACGGCTTGTCGTCTTACGACGCCATCCATGCTGCTAGCGCCATCCATGCCGACGTGCGAGACGTTGCAACTATTGACGCCGAATTCGCCGCCGTGCCCGATACCTACTTCCGAATTCATATCGATGCCGGGCGAGTCCGGCGGTGTCGTGAATTCCGAGCCCGATGAGGTCGCGCGCCAGCGGGGCCGCCGGGCCTCAGGAGTCGGAGCGCCCGTCCAGGTGCGCTTGCTTCGCTGCGAGCTCTTCGTCGGTGAGTAACCCGGCGTGATGTAGCTCGACGAGCTTGCGCTCGAGTGCGGCGCGTTGCTGCTGCGGGGACGGCACGGTGTGGGCTCCCGTGTGATGCGAGCTGCGTGACGTGTAAAAGACGCCCGTCCCTGGAATCCCGACGGTGCGGGTAACTCCGCGACGGCCAACGGTGACATGCGCGCCTCGCACACCGACCGACAGCGACGGCCCGGCTTTGGAGAGGTTGACGCGCAGGCCGGGGAGCACGTTCTTTCGACGGAAGAGCCGCAGGTACGAGGAAGCCATCAGCCGATGCTAGGAGTCGGCTAACGCTTGCTCGCCTTGTTCGGTCAGACGGTACGCGTACGTCGTGCGTTCTCCCGAGAACCCTCCGGGGAGGCGTTCGACGTAGCCGCGATCCGCGAGCCCCTCGAGAACGTCGCGAATCGCTTCCGCGTGTTTCCTCATCTGCGCTCGCAGATAACCGTTGTCGTAGGCCACTTGGTCGGGTGACGCCTGGCCGCGGGGCTGGTCACGGAGAAACCGCAGGACCGCCTCTTCATCATCGAAGAGATCGTTCATGAATGGAAGTGTGGCGCGTCACTCACGACGAGCATTGGAGGCGGCAGCCCCTGTCCGCCATCGCACCTGGACCGGGAGGCCCGGTGCCAGGAGCCGCTGCCCCCCCAATTTTGGACGTACCCAGCGGCCTGCCGTGCTATCCGTCGTTACGGCGCCGCAACTCGAGCAGCGCAGCCTTCAACTGCGCAAGGAGCTCGAGGGCCTCGTCCCGGTTCAGGCTCGATTCCCACACCGCTAAAGCGGCGCGATGCTCGGCGGGTATCGACGCGCCACCTCGTCCTCGTATCGGCGCACGTCGTCCCAGGCGCGCTGGCGCACCATCGGATCGGCCTTGATCCCCGGAAGGAGCTGCAAGGCGACCGAGTACCGCTGTGTGAGCTCGTCGTCCGCGAGAGCCCTCACGTCCTCTTTCACGGTGTCAGGCTACTTGGGGCCTGAGCCTCCCTGCGCTTGAAGTTCCGCCGGTCGATACCGGTTCCTCGACGGCGTGATGCGGCGACTCGCCGATTGTCCGCTTCCTCGAGTTCCGATCGGCGCGCTAGCGCTACCTGTCAGCGAGCTGCGCCGCGCCGCTACGGCCGCGGAGAGCCTGGATCAGCTGCGCCTTGTTCATCTTCGACCGCCCCGGGATGCCGCGACGTTTCGCCTCCGCCCGCAGCTCTTCGAGCGTCCGCTGCTCGTACGGGCGCGTTGCTCGCCCGGTGGCCCCGGCCGGGGCGGTGGGCTCGCGATCGTCCACTTGCATCGACTGGTTGGCGCGCACAGCCGCGCCACGGAACCGGCGGAACGCCACCCGGGCGGACAGGAAGTTGGCGATGGCGGCGATGACCACGGCGATGACCACGAACACCACCACTGCCGCCAGACCGATGGCGAACACGAGCAGCCAATCGACCACGTTGTCCGCCCTGAACTGGGCGAAACCAACTTGGTGCATGAGGCTCTCGACCGCCGAGGTCGTCGCCTTCGCCAGCAGCCAGGGAATGAAGGCAAGCATGAAGGAGATCAGGAAGATCCCGACCAAGACGGCGGCCACCATTTGAGTAATTGCCTTCAGGTCGAACGCGCTGCGCGGCCCGATGACCTGGGCAGCGGAGAGCTCGCCGGTGACGCGCTCGACTGCTTTCCCGCGCTGGTTGTTCGGTTCGATCGCCACGACACCACCAGCCCTTCTCGGCGAAAAGCCTAGGTGACGCCCAGCAGACTTTGCGCGATCACCCGCGAGCGAGAAGCAGGCCGGGCTTCCGAGCTGTCGCTTCCTTGGTGTTTCGGAAACCCCAGGTAGCGGCGAACGCGGGGAAGCGGGACCAAGGGTGGGAACCGGTCCCCGCTCCCCTTCGGGGCGAGAGAGTGGAGCCGCTTCACCGGGGCGAAGTCAACGCCCTCCCGGCCGCGCGATCAGCATGTGGCAGGGCGGGCGGAGGCTAAACCTCCCTCTTGCCGCGCCTTCCGGTCATGGCGCTATGGGGCCGAGCAGGCGACGCATATGACAAACGGGCGGGAGGACCTAGCGACTCGGGAGGATGCAAACGCCGCCCGTGGCGCTGAGAGATCCTCAGAGCGCGCCACCGGCCGATAGCCAAGATTCTCGAGACGGACATTGACGAGGTCACCGCCGACGAACTCGACCGCGCCAAGGCCTTCCTGAAGGAGCGAGACGCCCGCGAGCGCCGCCAGCGGCTCCGGCTCGTCTAGGCCCGGGACGGCCGGCGGGGTCGCGGCTAAAGAGCGGCGCTGTTCGGTGGGTGCCGCCGGTCTAGCTCGTCGGCGTATCGGCGCACGTCCTCCAACGCGCGTCGGCGCACCATCGGATCGGCTTTGATACCGGGAACGGTCTTCCTGGCGCCGCGGTACCGCACCATCAACTCCTCGTCCGTGAGGGCCTTCACGTCCTCAATCACCATCAACCCCTCTCTTGAGCTCTACGCCACGAAGGTACGGGCTGAATGTGGTGCCGGCGCGGCAATCCGACCCTAGGTTTTCCGTAACGCCGAGGAGATGACGGCAAACCCTCAGCTCGACGAGTGGGTCGTCCACGACCTGAATCGTGAACCGCGTCTGCCGTTCCCGGACGCGTCGTTCGATGCGGTCGCATGTGCGGTGAGCGTGCAGTACCTCGTGCGGCCCGTCGAAGTGTTCGGCGACGTGCGCCGCGTCCTGGTTCCGGGCGGGTCGGTCATCGTGTCGTTCTCGAACCGGTGCTTCCCGACGAAGGCCGTCATGACGTGGCTGTCAGGCGGCGACGCGGAGCACGGCGCGATCGTGCGCGCGTATCTCGAGCAGGCGGATTTCGACGACGTCGTCGACGAGCAGATCCCGACGCCAGACGACCCGCTCTTCGTCGTGCGGGGACGGCGTACGTGATCCGGAACGGTCGCGGCGCGTCCAAGACGTGCCGCGACGTGGCGGTGAAGGGTGCAGGCGTTCGCTTCGAGCCTCGCCGCCGCTCAACCGGCGAGGAAGCTCTCGATCAGACGGGTGAGCTCCACCGGCTGGTCACCTTGGACGCTGTGCCCGGAGCCCTCGACCGTCTCGACCCGCACGGTGGGCTGCCGGCGCCGGAGCTCGTCGACGTCCTCGTCGCCGACGACGCCTGAGTCGGCGCCGCGCACCAGCATCAGCGGCATCGTCAGCTTGGACACGTCGTCCCACAGGACACCGAAGTCGGGGATGCTCTCACCTTCGGTGAGCCGGACGCGGTCGTAGCGCCAGGTCCAGCTGCCGTCCTCGTTCTCGCGCGCGTTGTGCAGGATCCCGCGCCGCAGCGACGACACGGTGCGCGTCGGGTTGAACGCCACCGTCCGCTCGAGGATCTCGTCGAAGGTGTCGAAGCGCTCCGGGCCGGCGATGAACGCCGCGACTGGTGACGCCTTCTCGCGGTCGACGCCCGGTGTCACGTCGACGAGGACGAGCCGCGGCACCAGGTCGGGATGGCGGGCGGCCAAGGCAATCGAGGTGAGACCCCCCAGGGACATGCCGACGACCAGGCGCGCATCCGGCGCGAGCTGCCGGATCGCCGATGCCAGGCCGTCGGCGTTGTCGGCGGGCCAGTAGCTGTGGTCCTCGCGCCAGTCCGAGTGCCCGTGCCCCGGAAGATCGATCGCGACCAGCGGGCGATCGAGGGCGAGCGCCACGGTGTCCCACGTGTGCGCGTTCTGGGCGCCGCCGTGCAGCAGCACGACTTCGGGAGCGCGCTCGCCCCACAGCATCGCACTGAGCCGGCGGCCACCGTCGACGTCGACGGACTCGCGCCGCACCTCGGGCGGCCCCCGCCAGGGGATGCCGTACTCCTCGGCGTTCTCGTGGAAGAGCCCGAACTCGTCGTACTCGACGGGCGACACGCGCTGAAAGCTACCGCTTCGGTCGCGCCTCTTAGGGGGTGAGGCCGGTGCAGCCGCGGAGGTCGCTCCACGCCTCCACTGCGCGTTCGGCGGGCTCGCCGTCAAGCGGCTGCGGGACGCCGCCACGGATTTGGGCCGGCACCCAGTCGTACGAGTCGATCTGACGACCGGTGGCGGTGACCCGGAGCACCCCCGTGACGCCCGATGCTCCGGACTCGTTGTAGAAGACGAAGTTGCCGAGCCCGTAGTCGACGAACGCGTTGCCGAGGCGCCCCGCTCCTTCCTGTCTGTGCGCGTGGCTGCCCACCACAATGTCGGCGCCTGCGTCGACGAGCTGCTGCGCGAGCGTCTGCTGGGTGGGGGACGGGCAGGTCTGTCCCTCGACGCCCCAGTGCAAGAAGACGACGAGTGTGTCCGAATCTAGGCGCGCCGCGGCCACGGCGGCGACGAGGCGATCGACATCCTTGGCCGACGCCAAGCCGGCCTGCGTGTCGGTCGCGGTCCAGGTGCCGATGAACTGCTCATCGAGCACCTGAGTGGCGGCGATTGCCGCGATGCGTTGCCCGTTGACCTCCATTCGATGCGGCGCGTACGCCTCGGCGCCGTTGTGCCCGATGCCGATGAGGTCGAAGCCCGTCGACTGCTCGGCGGCGAGCGTGTCTTCGAGCCCCTCCGCGCCGTAGTCCAGCCCGTGGTTGTTGGCAGCCGTCGCCGTGTCGACCCCCGCGGCCGCCAAGGCGGTGAGCGCGACCGCGGGGGCGCGGAACACGTACTGCTTGTCCTGCGCGGTGCCGCGGTCGGTGACGGCGCTCTCGAGGTTCACGACCGCGACGTCGGGCGCCGAGAGGACGGGCGCGATCGATTCGAGCACCGACTCGGGGTTGGCGAGCAGCTTGCTCCGCAGAGCGCCCTCGAAGTGGACGTCACCGCCGAACGCGAACGACACCGGCTGCTCGCTGCCCAACGGGCCACGCGCGGTCGGGGGTGGCGGGAGAGTGGTAGTCGTCGCCGTCGTCGGCGATGTCGTCGCGCTCGTCCGACGTGCTCGCCCGCCGGCGCGTCCGTCGTCTCGGTCGCGAAGCACGACTCCGGCGGCGGCCACGCCGCCGATGACGAGAATCGCGAGCGCGATGCCGAGGATGGCGCGCCGCCACCGGCGCACCCGTCGCCGGCGCTCACGCCGAGTCGCCCCCATGCCGCGCCTCAGGGTACCGGTCGAAGATCCGATCGGCTCGTTACGCGAGGCCCCGCCTACCATTCGCGGAAATGCGCGCTCTCCGTCTCAGCCCGGCGAAGTATCAGCGCGTCACGGTCGTCGCCGCCGTGCTGCTGGCGGCGATCATCGTGACCGGCAGCGCCGTGCGGCTGACGGGGTCGGGCCTCGGCTGCCCCGACTGGCCCAACTGCGAACCCGGCCGGCTGACGCCCTACGGAGCGGACGACTTCCACGCCATGGTCGAGTTCGTGAACCGCACGGTCACCGGGCTGGTGTCCCTCGCCGTCGTGATTGCGGTGCTCGGGTCCCTCGTCCGATCCCCGCGGCGGCGCGATCACGTGCTGCTGTCGCTCGGACTCGTCGTCGGGGTGATCGTGCAGATCATCCTCGGGAAGCTCGTCGTCGAGAAACTGCTGTCGCCCACGTGGGTGATGAGCCACTTCCTCGTGTCGATGCTGCTGCTCGCCAACGCGCTCGTGCTGTGCCGGCGGGCCGCCCAGCCTGACGACGCGTTCCGACGCCCGGCGGTGCCGCTCGCCTCGCCGGCCGTCGTGTGGATGAGCCGCGTGCTCGTCGTCGTCGCGACCGTCGTGGTTGTCACCGGTACGGTCGTGACCGGGTCGGGACCGCACTCGGGTGACGTGCCGGGCATCGCGCAGCGCGCGACGCGCCTCGACTTCTATATCCCCGACGTCGCCCGGATCCACGGGACGAGCGCCATGGTGTTGCTCGCGCTGGTGCTGGTCACACTGGCGCTCGTGTACCGCACCCGGGCGCCGCGTCCGGTCGTGAACCGGCTGACCGTGCTGCTCGTCGTCCTCGTTGCGCAGGCGGGCGTCGGCTACGCGCAGTACTTCAACGGCATCCCGGCGCTCCTCGTCGGCTTCCACGTCGCCGGTGCGACCGCGCTGTGGGCGGCGACGCTCTGGTTCGCGCTCGGCGTCAAGGAACGACCGTCGCTCGAGCCCATGGGGGACGTGATGCCGACGCCGGTGCTGGCCGGCGCGGGCGAGCACCTTCGATAGCTATCTGGGAATCCCCGGCAGGGGTTTCCGGCCGGGCTGCGCATCCTCGTCGCGATGAGTTCGCAGGCGACGACACGTCCTATTGACGTCTTCACCATTGGAGTTGCGATGTCGGTAGGTTGGGCCGCCATGGCCGACACGGCGGTGCGAACCGAGGAGCTCAGGCGCTTCTTCGGCGAGACGCGCGCCGTCGACGGGGTCGATCTCGACGTGAAGACCGGAGAGATCTACGGCTTCCTCGGCCCGAACGGCGCGGGCAAGTCGACGCTCGTGCACGTGCTCTGCACGCTGCTGCTGCCGACCTCGGGGCGAGCCGAGGTCGCCGGGTTCGATGTCGCCCGCCACCCCCTCGACGTGCGGCTCCGCATCGGCGTCGCGCTCCAGGAGGCGTCGCTCGACCCTGCCCAGAGCGGCATCGAGCTGCTGCGCCTGCAGGGCCGGCTCTACGGCCTCACGAAGGACGAGATCGACGCCAGGCTGCGCGACCTCGAGCGACTCGTCGACATCGGCCCCGCGCTCGGGCACCGCATCAGCACGTACTCCGGAGGGATGCGCCGGCGTCTCGACCTCGCCGCCGCGCTCGTCCACAACCCGCAGGTTCTGTTCCTCGACGAGCCCACCACGGGACTCGACCCGGCGAGCAGGCTGCGCGTGTGGGAGGAGGTTCGGCGCCTCAACGCCGGAGGGATCACGATCTTCTTGACCACGCAGTACCTCGAAGAGGCCGACGAGCTCGCGCACCGGGTCGGCATCATCAACAACGGCCGCATCATCACCGAAGGCACCCCGGCCGACTTGAAGCGGTCGATGGGTTCGGACGTGATCGTGGCGCGCGTCGACGATGGCGCCGAGCGGGCGTGCAACGCGGTGCGAGAGGTCCCGGGAGTCGACCAGGTCGACGTGCACGGCGACGAGATCACGGTTCGAGCCCTCGATGGGTCCGCGGTGCTGAGCCCGGTTGCGGTCGCGCTGGACGGGTGCGGCGTCAAGGTCCGCGACCTCACCCTGCGCGAGCCGACGCTCGACGACGTGTTCCTCGAAATGACGGGTGGGCACATCCAACAGGAGGAGACGAGTGGCAACGGCGACCCTTGATCACGCCCCGGTCCGCGCCCGGCCCGCCGGGTTCCTCGCCGACTGCATCGGCATCGCCACGCGCTCGATCCGCGCCGTCCCGCGGGAGATCGAGTTCGTCGTGCCCGCGCTCGTGGTGCCGGTGTTCTTCTACACGATCAACATCGGCGCATTGGGGCCGCTCGCGGAGGCGAACACGGGCCTCGACTTCAAGGCCTTCCAGCTGCCGGTGGCGATCATCTTCGCCGTCACCGGGCTCTCGCGTGCGAGCGCGCTCGTCACCGACATCCAGAACGGCTACTTCGACCGCTTGCTGATGACGCCGATCCGCCGGCTGGCGTTGCTGCTCGGCCTGATGATGGCCGATTTTCTTCTGATCGTCACCCTGTCGATCCCGGTCGTGCTGATGGGCTTCATCGTCGGTGTCCGCTTCGAGACAGGGATCGTCGGGATCCTCATCTTCATCTTGATGGCCGGCCTCTGGGGCCTTGCCTTCACGGGCTTCCCGTACGCGATCGCGCTCAAGACGGGCAACCCGGCCGCCGTCAACACGAGCTTCATCCTGTTCTTCCCCTTCGCCTTCCTGACCACGTCGTTCCTGCCTCTGAACGCACTCAGCGGATGGCTCCAGGCGATTGCTGCGTGGAACCCGGTCACGTACCTGCTCTCGAGCATGCGGTCGTTGCTGTACGGCGGCTGGGACCTCTACGACATCGGCGTCGGACTTCTCGCGATCGCGATCGTCGGCACGGTGAGCATGACGCTCGCCTTCACTGCGCTGCGCGGGCGATTGAAGCGGGGCTGAGGCGCCTCGTTGCCCGCGCCGTTCCGTTACGACCGCCGGTTCGACTTCGCCGTGTCACCCGAGACGTTCTGGGCAACGGTCTCGCGCACAGACAGCTACCCGCGGTGGTGGAGCTGGCTGCGCGAGTTCCGGAGCGACGGCCTGCGCGACGGCGCACACACAGAATGCGTGATCCAAGCGCCGCTGCCGTACGCGCTCCGCGTCGCGATCGACGTGGAACGAGTGGTGCCCAACGAGCGCGTCGACACCCACGTCACCGGCGACCTCGAAGGACCTGCCCGGTTGGAGGTCACGCCCATCACGTCGGGGTGCACGGCGCGGCTGGTCTGGTTGTTGGAGCTGCGCGAGCCCCGGCTCAGGCGGTTCGCGCGCGTTGCCCGGCCCGTGTTGGGGTGGGCGCACGACCGGATCATCAGCATCGGCGTGCACCAGTTCGAGCGCGTCGCGCTCAGCGACGCGGCGCCGCCCGGCTGAGCACCGCGCCGGCGATCGCGCCGTAGGCCACGTGGTCGGCGATCTGGGGCAGTACCGGCAGGGCGCGGATGCGAGGCCAGCGACGCGCGAGGACGCCGAGGTCGATGCCCGCGATGACGAGCCCGGCGAATGCGCCCCAAACCGCCCCGTGACGGCGGGGGAGGACGGCCGCGAGCACGACGCCCCAACCCAACGAGAGTGCTCCATGAGCGGCAACGCCGGCGACCGCCAGCGCGCTCGGCGACGCGTCTTCGGCGAGCAGCAGCGTCCCCGCGGCGCGGACCGCCTCGAGCGGCGAGCGGCCCGCCGTAAGCGCGTGCGCCGTCGACGGGACGCCACTGAGAGCGCCCGCGACCACGCCCGCCCGCAGTCCCGCTCGGAAGTCATCGGCGCCCATCAACGACAATGATGCGTCCGATCAAGGGAGCGCCCGTGCCTGTCCTGCTACCGGATCAGCCACTCACCTCGCTCGACGAGTACATCGACGGGTTCGACGGCGGCCAGGGGCTCGTGCAGGCGCGCGAGCTCGGCCCCGAGGGGATTCAGGAGACGATCGACCGGTCGGGGCTCCGCGGTCGGGGCGGCGCGGGCTTTCCGACCGGGCGCAAATGGGCCGCGATCACGGCCGGAGGGCCCGAGGTCGGCGATCGCTTCGCCGTCGCCAACGGCGCGGAAGGCGAGCCGGGGACGTTCAAGGACCGGATGCTCATGCGGCGCAACCCGTACCAGGTGATCGAGGGGCTGGCGATCGCCGCCGGCACGGTCGACGCCGCCGGGGTGTACCTGGCGGTCAAGGCGTCGTTCGCGCCCGAGATCGACGCGCTGACCCGCGCGCTCGGCGAGATGACCGACGCCGGCCTCGTCGGCGACGTGCCGATCACGCTCGTCACCGGTCCCGAGGAGTACCTGTTCGGCGAGGAGAAGGCGATGCTCGAGGTGATCGAGGGCGAGGACCCGCTCCCGCGGCTGTTCCCGCCCTACATCCACGGGCTGTTCACCGCCATGCCGCAGATGGGTTGGTCCGCGGGCATTGATCTCTCCTCCGACGGCGTCGAGGTCCCGAGCTCGAACCCGACGCTCGTGAACAACGTCGAGACGCTCACCAACGTCGTCCCCATCCTCGGACGGGGCGCCGAGTGGTATCGCAGCATGGGCACCGCCGAGTCGCCCGGCGTCGTGGTCGCCACCGTGGTCGGCGACGTGCAGCACGCGGGCGTCGCCGAGGTGGAGCTCGGGACACCGCTACGCGAAGTGATCGACCGGATCGGCGGTGGTGCGCGGCCGGGCCGGACGATCAAGGCGGTGCTGTCGGGCGTCGCCAACGGCGTGATCACCGCGCAGAACCTCGACGCCCCGATGAGCTACGAGGGCCTCGCCAAGGTCGACAGCGGGCTCGGGTCGGTCGGCTTCATCGTCTACGACGACACCGCCGACATGGTGGCGGTCGCGCGTTCAGTGTCGCGGTTCCTGTACGTGGAGTCCTGCGGCCAGTGCCCGGCGTGCAAGTTCGGCACCGGCGAGGTGACCGCGTATCTGGACCACATCGCCACGGGAGAGGGGACCGACCACGACGTCGCGGTCATCGGCGCCCGGCTCGACACGGTGACCGACGCCAACCGCTGTTATCTCGGCGCTCAAGAGCAGATCGTCATCGGCAGCCTGCTCCGGCAGTTCCCAGAAGAGTTCGCTGCACACCTCGAAGGAGCCGAGCCTGCGCCCGAGGTGCCGGTGGCGAAGATCGTCGACATCCGCGACGGCGTCGCCATTTTCGACGAGCGCCAGGCGCGGAAGCGCCCGGACTGGACCTACGCCGAGGAGTGAGGGTGTTACAGCGCGATCAGCGTCACCACGCCGCCGATCAGGATGAGCGTGCCGACGAAGAGCGCCGTCCACCTCACCCACGCCGGTGTTCGCCCGAAGCCGATCGAGTCGGCGATCGCCTGGCGCTCACGATGCTGTTCGGCGCGAACTTCATCGTGCGTCCCGACCTTCGGCAGGTGCTCTCGGCGCTTGCCCCTGCGCGTTCGTTTCTGCCCGCTACTGCCCATGTCTCTCCTCGAGAGTCGTCGCCGCGGGACCCTAGCAAGAGCCTGGTGATCAGGAACTAGCGTCCCAAACGTGCAGATCCACCTCGTCGACGGCACCTACGAGCTGTTTCGGTACTTCTTCGCGCTGCCTGGTCACCTCGATGACGACGGCGTCGAGGTCGACGCCGTGCGCGGGGTGCTCGGATCGGTGCTCGGGCTCCTCGAGGACGGAGCGACGCACGTCGGTGTGGCGACCGATCACATCATCGAGTCGTTCCGCAACGATCTGTGGCCCGGCTACAAGACGGGCGCCGGCATCGACCCGGCCCTGTTCACCCAGTTCCCCCTGCTCGAGGATGCCTTGCGGGCGCTGGGCGTGACCGTGTGGGCGATGGTCGAGGTCGAGGCGGACGACGCGCTCGCTGCTGCGGCCCGCGTCGCGACCGACGACCCGCGGGTCGAGCGGGTGATCATCTGCACCCCCGACAAGGACCTCGCGCAGTGCGTCTCGGACCCGCGGGTCGTGCAGCTCGATCGCCGCCAGGGTCGCATGTTCGACGAGGCCGCGGTGCGCGAGAAGTTCGGTGTCGGCCCGGAGTCGATCCCCGATTGGCTCGCGCTGGTCGGCGACAACGCCGACGGGTTCCCCGGACTCCCGGGCTGGGGTGCCAAGTCCGCGGCCACGGTGCTCGCACGGTACGAGCACATCGACGCAATCCCGGAGGATGCCGGCGCGTGGGATGTGACGGTCCGGGGCGCACCGAAGCTCGCGACCGCGCTCGCCGACGGACGCAACGATGTCGAGCTGTTCCGGACGCTCGCGACCTTGCGGGTCGACGCTCCGGTCGGCGTCGTCGACGACTGGCGCTGGCGCGGCCCGACCGCGGAGCTCGAAGCCTGGTCGCAGCGCCTCGGCGCGCCCGACCTGTTGACGCGGGCGCGGAAGGCAGCCGAGGGGAGAGAACCATGACGACCGTTCGCAGCGAGACGATCGATGACGGCATCACGCAGCTGACGCTCGACAGACCCGAACGGCTCAACGCGATGAGCCGCGAGTTGGTCAGGGACCTGCACGACGCGCTGGCCGCTGTTGCCGACGATCGCGAGTGCAGAGTCGTCATCCTCACCGGAGCCGGCCGCGGGTTCTGCGCCGGGCTCGACCTCAAGGAGACCGGTGACATCGCCACCGACGTCGCCGACGGCGGCGGCGGGCCACCCGCCGCGCTGCGCGGCCAGCAGCAGATCGCGTCGCTCGTGACGCGGCTTCGCGCGCTGTCCAAGCCGGTGATCGCGGCGGTGAACGGCGCGGCCACCGGGGGTGGCCTCGCGCTCGCGCTGGCCTGCGACGTGCGCGTGGCAGCGGAGAGCGCGCGGTTCAACGTGGCATTCATCCGCGTCGGCTTGTCGGGTTGCGACATCGGCGTCAGCTACCTGCTGCCGCGCCTCGTCGGCGCGTCGCGCGCGTTCGAGCTCATGCTGACGGGCCGGATGATCGACGCCGCCGAGGCCGACCGGATCGGGCTCGTGTCGAAAGTCGTGCCCGACGGGAAGGTCGTGGACGCCGCGCTCGAGACGGCCGACCTCATCCGGGCCAACAGCCCGTTCGGCGTCTGGATGACGAAGGAAGTGATGTGGGGCAACTTGGAGGCGAGCAGTCTCCAGGCCGCCATCGATCTCGAGAACCGCACGCAGTTGCTGTCGAGCTACACCGGCGACATGCGTGAGGCGCTCGCCGCGTTCCTCGAGAAGCGCCCGCCGCGGTTCTCGGACCACTAGACCGACGCGATCGGGGGAGTACTGATGGGACTCGAAGGCAGGGTGGCGCTCGTCACCGGAGGCGGCCGCGGCATTGGTCGGGCCGTGTCACTCGCGCTGGCCGAAGACGGCGCCGACGTGGCGATCAACTTCCGCCGCGACGAGCAGGCGGCCGCCGACACCGTGGCCGACATCGAGAAGATCGGGCGACGGGCCGCGAAGTACCACGCGTCCGTCGACTCGTGGGACGAGGACGCCGCCATGGTGGACGCCGTCTTGTCAGATTTCGACGGCGTCGACATCCTCGTCAACAACGCCGGCATCGCCAGCCGCGGTCACTCAGTCGCCGACACCGAGCCCGCCGAGTTCGAGCGGGTCTGGCGCACGCACGCTTTCGGTTCCTTCGCGCTCAGCAAGCTGGTGCTGCCGGGCATGCGGGAACGGCCCCGCGGCGACATCGTCATGATCTCGAGCGCGGCGACCGTCCACATGGCCGGGTACTCCTCGCCGTACAACGTGGCCAAGGCCGCGCTCGAAGCGCTGGCCCGCACGCTGGCGAAGGAGGAGCGCCGTCACAACATCCACGTCAACGTGGTTGCGCCGGGGCTCGTCGAGACCGAGATGGGCCGGCGCCTGGTGAAAGGCGCCATGGGGGTCGAGGACATCACGACCCTCGACGCCGGCTCGCCGTTCGGGCACGTGTGCACGCCCGAGGAGGTCGCCGACGTGGTTCGCTTCCTCGTCTCGGACGCGGGCGGATACCTCACCGACCAGAAGCTCACCATCGACGGCGGCAGCTTCTGACGACGGAGGGGCAAGAAATCCGCCGGTCGACGTCGAGTATCCGCCGTCCGCTCCGACGTCCCTGCGACAACCGGGAAAAACGTGGAACAGGAGGACGGTCAGGTGAGGAAGCTTCTCTCGTTCATGGTCGTGACCCTCGACGGCTACTACGAAGGGCCGAACGGCGAGTTCGACTGGCCGAACGTCGACGACCAGTTCAACGAGTTCGCCATCAGCCAGCTGAACGACATCGACACGCTGGTCTTCGG
>JALZAA010000054.1 GCA_030948625.1 Actinomycetota bacterium | reverse complement strand
GTGAGCGTCGCCGAGAGCGGGCCCGGAACCGCGGGGCGGGTGCGGGGCGTGAGCGCCGCCTGCATCGTGTCGGTCATGCCGCGTCCTCCTCCTCGTTCTCGGCCTCTTCTTGCTTGGCGTCGTCCGGTGGGCGACCGGTCAACGCGAAGAACACCTCGTCGAGGCTCGGCTGACCGAGCGAGAACTCCGCCAGCGCGACTTGCGCGCGAGAGAGCTCCGTCAGCGCCCGAGCCACGCGTTCGGGGTCCGAGACCGACGCCGTCAATGCCGCGGCGTCCGATTCGAGGTGCACCGGAACCCCCAGCGTCCGCGACAGGACCTCCTGACCGGCGTCGCGTTGCTGTGGATCCCGAAGGCGCACGTGCAGCGCGCCGGCGCCGACCGAGGCCTTGAGCTCGCCGCTCGTGCCCTCGGCGATCACCTTGCCGTGGTCGATGACGGCGATCCGGTTGGCCAGCTGATCGGCCTCGTCGAGGTACTGCGTGGTGAGCAGCGCAGTCGTGCCTTGGGCGACGAGTGCTCGAATGATCTCCCACACGTGGTTGCGGCTGCGGGGGTCGAGACCGGTCGTCGGCTCGTCGAGGAACATGAGGTCGGGCGTGACGACGATGCTCCCGGCGATGTCGAGCTTCCGCCGCATGCCTCCGGAGTAGGTCTCAACCTGACGGTTGGCCGCCTCGGTGAGGTCGAACGCCTCGAGCAACTCGTCCGCGCGGCCCTTGGCCTGCGCCCTCGAGTAGCCCAACAGCCTGCCGACCAGGACGAGGTTCTCCCTTCCGGTGAGCTCCTCGTCGACGGACGCGTACTGTCCCGTCAGGCTCACGCGGCGCCGCACGGCGTCGGCTTCCCGAACGACGTCGTGGCCGAGCACATAGGCGGTGCCCTCGTCGGGCGCGAGCAGCGTGGCCAGCATCCGGATCGTGGTGGTCTTGCCGGCGCCGTTCGGACCGAGGACCCCATAGACGGTTCCGGACCGCACGGCGAGGTCCACGCCGCAGACGGCCCGGGTCGACCCGAACGACTTCGCCAGGCCCGACGCTTCTATCGCCAGCGGGGAACGCGTCTCCAAGGCTTCCTCCTGTTGCGGGTGGGGGTCTCGGATCTTCTCGCGTACGACGGCGCGCACGGGGCCAACTCATCGCGAACCGTGCGTCTTTCCGGTGTGACTGGCGTCACCGATGACGCGCGCGGCTCGCCGCCGTCGTATTCCTGAGGCTCGACGACGGGGGCACACACATGGGACACCGCGCAGCTACCGTGAACAGCGTGGCTTCAGCCGACGAGAAGGTCCTCGAGATCGACGGGCACGAGCTTCGCATCTCCCACCCCGACAAGGTGTTCTTCTCCGAGCACGGCGAGACCAAGCTCGACCTCGTCAACCACTACCTGCGCTTCGCCGAACCACTGATGCGCACGATGGGCGGCCGGCCGACGCTGATGCAGCGCTTCCCCGAGGGCGCCGGTGGATCGTCGTTCTTCCAGAAGCGTGTGCCGAAGTCGGCGCCGGACTGGTTGCAGACGACCATCGTCAGCACGCCGAACGGCACGACGTCCCGTGCCCTGGTGGCCGCCGACCTCGCGCACATCGTGTGGGCCGTCAACATCGGGTGCCTCGGCTTCCACGTGTGGCCGTACCTCGCTGCCGACGCGGACCATGCCGACGAGCTGCGACTCGATCTCGACCCGCAGCCCGGCACCGACTTCACGCAGGTGCGGAAGGCGGCCGCCAAGGTGCGATCGTTCCTCGACGAGCTCGGCATCGCGGGCTACCCGAAGACGACCGGGAATCGCGGCCTGCACGTCTACGTCAAGCTTGAGCCGCGGTGGGACTCCTACGACGTGCGCCGCGCGGCCGTCGCCGCAGCCCGCGAGCTCGAGCGACGACACCCCGATCTCATGACCGCGGCGTGGTGGAAGGAAGAGCGCGGCGAACGGATCTTTCTCGACTTCAACCAGAACGCGCCGCACAAGACGGTGTTCGGGGTCTGGTCGGTGCGGGCACGCCCGGGCGCGCAGGTGTCCACGCCGCTGCACTGGGACGAGATCGACAACGTCCATCCCGACGAGCTGACGATCTCGACCATCCCCGCGCGCATCGAAGCGGGCGGTGACCCGTGGGCGGCGATGAACGACAACCCCCAGTCGCTCGAAGCACTGCTCGCCATGTACCAGCGTGATCGTGACAACGGCCTCATGGACGCGCCGTGGCCACCGGTGTACCCGAAGCAGCCCGACGAACCGCCCCGCGTCGCGCCCAGTCGAGCCCGCAAGGAGTGACCGGTGCCGCAGCGGCGCCACATCGATGTCACGGCCCACTCGCGGGCGACGCCGGACGTCGTCTTCCGCTTGCTGGCCGACGGCAGCACGTGGCCGCAATGGTCGCCAATGGACTCCGTCAAGCTCGAGCGGGAAGGCGACCCGTCGCCTGAAGGCCCGGGGGCTATTCGCGTGAACCGCCGAGGGCGAACCACCGGGCGCGACCAGATCGTCGACGTGTCCCCCGACCGGCTCTTTCGCTACGCCTCGCTCTCCGGCGTTCCCGTGCGCGACTACCAAGCCGAAGTGGAGCTCGAGATCGTGCCCGGCGGCACGGAGATCCGGTGGCACGCGACCTTCTTCCCCAAGATGCCGGGCACGGGGTGGCTCCTCGAGCGCGGGCTCCGTCGCTTCCTCGGCCGGTGCGCGCAGGGGCTCGCGGAGCACGCGGCGCCCTAAGCGCGCAGTTCGTCGTACAGCGGCGTCGGGAATCGCGGGACCACGGCCGTCTCGCCGAGCCAGGTATGCAGGCGGGCCGCCTCCTTCTCGACCGCACGTTCGCAGTCGCTCCCGACGTCCTCGAGCAGTCGCCAGACGATCTCGCC
>JALZAA010000008.1 GCA_030948625.1 Actinomycetota bacterium | reverse complement strand
GCGCGGCGAGTCACCGCCTGAGGGGACGCGGCTCTCGCAGCTGCCCGAGGACCGCGCCGCCCGCGTCATGTCGGACCGGAACTTCGACGAGGTCGACCGGTTGACCACGTTCGCGACCGAGCGAGATCACACGATCCTCGAGCTCGCCTTCGCGTGGCTGGGCACGCAGCCGGCCATGACGTCGATCATCGCCGGGGCCACGAAGCCCGAGCAGGTGGCCGCGAACGTTGCGGCGGTGGACTGGAAGCTGTCCGACGAGGATCTCGCCGCGCTCGACGAGCTCCTGACGTAGCGCCGGAGCGTCCCGGTTATTCGGTCTCCTCGCCGATGTCTTCGCCCGCCTCCGAGCGGTCTTCTTCCATGAGCTCGAGCTCCAGCGCTTCGCGCCGCGTCTGAGGGTCGGGGTTGCGCTCGGCGGCTTCCTCCTCGAGTTCCTCGGCTTCTTCCTTGCTCACGTGTTCCTTGTTCACGTGTTCCTTGTTCTCGTGTTCCTTGTTCTCGTGTTCCTTGTTCTCGCGTTCGCGTTCCGTCACGGTGTCTGCTCCGATTCCTGCGGTGCCCGAATGGCGAGGGGCCGATGACGCTCGAGCGCCGCACGGGCGCGCGCCGTCTCCTGATCGGTGACCGTGTGCACACCCACTCGGATGGGCTTCGGCAACGCGTCCAAGAACGTGTCCTCCCAGCTGTCCGACATCCCGACACCGCGCTCGAAGCTGAAGAACGCGCCGAGGATCGCGCCCAAGGCGATGCCTGCGAGCGCGGTGGCGACGACCGCACCGAGCGGCCATCCCAGTGCTGCAAACACGACTGCGGCTACGCCGAACACCGAGGCGCCGATCACGGCGCCGAGCGCCACGCCGGCGACGATGCGCCGTCCGACGTAGTGAACAAGGCGCTGGTCGGCGGGATCGCGGCGAGTCTCGGCCGGCGCGTCGAGCAGCGAGATCTCGAGGCCGTCGATCCCGTGGTTCTCGAGCGCTTCCATTGCAGCGCGCGCGTCCTCGGCTGAAGCGAACTCTGCGATCAGGGCGGGCGGTCTGCGAGGGGTCGACTGGGGCGCCATTGATCCCTTCCATCGGGAACCAGTGCGTTGTCCGTACCCCTTGCCGGTACCGCTCATGCGGACGCGCCGGCGGTGTTAGCCCAGGTCGGGACCGACCAGGCCCACGAACGACACCATCTCGCCCGGGTAGCCCCCGAGGTTGTGGGTGAGCCCGATGGTGCGGTCGGTGCTGATCTGCCGCTCTTCCGGCGCCTGGTGTCGTAGCTGGAGCCAGGCCTCGAACATCATCCGCAGGCCGGACGCGCCGACGGGGTGGCCGAAGCTCTTGAGCCCGCCGTCTGGGTTGACGGGGAGCTCGCCCTGGAGGTCGAACGTGCCGGCGAGGACTTCCTTCCACGCCGTTCCGCGCTCGGCGAAGCCGAGGTCCTCCATGATGATGAGCTCGGCCGGGGTGAAGCAGTCGTGCACCTCAGCCATCGCGACCTGGTGGCGCGGGTCGGTGACGTCCGCTTGTGCGTACGCGTCGGCGGCGGCCGCCTCGATCTCGGGGAACGCCGTGTAGTCGTAGTCCGGGTCGGCGTTGCCGCTCATGTTGCCGGCGACGAACGACAGCGCCTTGATGTAGAGCGGCGAGTCGCTGTACCTGTGCGCGTCCTCGGCCCGCACGACGATCGCCGCCGCGCTCCCGTCGGCGACACCGGAGCAGTCGAACACGCGCAGGTCGCCGGCCATGAGCGGCGAGTTGCAGATCGTCTCGGTGCTCACCTCGCGGCGGAACTGCGCACGCGGGTTCCGTGCCCCGTTGTAGTGGTTCTTCGCCGAGATGTGGGCGAGGACCTCGCGCATCTCGTCGGCGTCGACGCCGTACTTCTTGGCGTACGCAGGGACGCACATCGCGAACATCGCGGCCGCAGTGAGCGTGCGGGTGGTGCCGTCGGTCGGCGTCTTCGCCGCGCCGACCAGGCCCTGGTAGCCGCTGTCCTTCACCTTCTCGACGCCGATGGCCATGGCGGTGTCGTACGCACCGCTCGCTACCGCGTACGCGGCGTTCCGCAGCGCCTCCGACCCCGTCGCGCAGAAGTTCTCGACCCGGCTGACGGGCTTGTTCTGCAGCTGGAGGGGCCGCGCGAGCGCCATTCCCGACATGCCGGACATCGCGGTGCCGAGCCAGTAGGCGTCGACGTCGTCCTTGCTCACGCCGGCGGACGCGAATGCCTCCTCGGACGCGTCGATGAGCAGGTCGTCGGCGCCCTTGTCCCAGTGCTCGCCGAAGCGGGTGCAGCCCATCCCGACGATCGCCACCTGGTCCTTGATGCCGTGCGATCCCATGTTGTGCCTCTTCCTTCTCCCCGCACGTCAGGAACGGATTGGACGAGCCTTCCAAAAATAGTTGTGCAGCCCGTCGGCGCTGAACAGCCGGCGGAACGTCATCTCCACCCGGTCACCGATCTTGAGGTCGTCCACCTCGACGTCGGTCAGCTCGATCGGCAGCCGGCCGCCTTCGTCGAAGTCGACGACCGCGAACACGATCGGCGGGCTCGGCGAGTAGGCGATGCGGTCGATCGTGAACGTCGCGATCGTCCCGGGCACGTCGCTCATCGGCGCCGGTTCCATCTCGTCGATGGCGCCGCCTTCGCGCGAGACACGTTGCGGCGGCAGGTGCAGCGCGCCGCTCGACTCGTCACGCGACCCCTCGAACGCGTATTTCCAATCCTTCGTGCGACCGGCGACCGATGCCGAGATGCGATCGGGCTCGGGCCGACGTGGTGGGTCGACCGTGACGACGCGGCGCCAGGACAGGAAACGCCCGTAGGGAACCGGAGCGCCGTTGTCGACCTGCGACGCGACCGACCGCGCCGGCGTGTACGACGCGATCGCATCGGTCGTGCGGAACACGAGCACGTCGGCGCCGTCGACGAGCGAGACCAGCGCGATGACCTCGCCGGGCTCGGCAGCCTCGAGCGCGGCGGCGAGCAGCATGCCCGCCTGCGCGGTAGCGGTGTTGCCGACGCTCGCGGAGAGGTCGTCGACCGCGGCCTCCTTCGCGGTGCCGAGCCGGCCCTTGATCGACCTGTTCGCACGCGCGTGCGTGCCGCTGACGATGACGCGGTCGAGCTGCTCGGGCGTGAGCTCCGCCGCCTTGAGCGCGGCGTTCCAGGCCTGCTCACCCAGCGGCAGGTACTTGGTCTCGCCGAAGCGCTCTTCCCACTGCTTCACGTTGACGTCGCCCGGTGTGCGCCACCGGT
>JALZAA010000469.1 GCA_030948625.1 Actinomycetota bacterium | reverse complement strand
GCGAGCGCGCGTCGCCTACGGCAAAGACGCCCGGGATGCTCGTCTCGTACGTGAACGGAGGCCGCTCCGGCGCCCAGCGGTCGGCGCCCTCACGACTCAGGTCCGTCCCGGTCATGACGAACCCCTGCTTGTCACGAGCGATCTCCGGCGGGAGCCAATCGGTATGCGGGTGAGCCCCGATGAGGACGAAGAGCGCGTCGGCGGGGACCGTCGACGTCGCATCGCCGGTGCGCAGTGTGAGCTGCGCGAGCCTCTCGTCCCCGGCCGCGTCGATCACCTCGGTCGAGAGCAGCACGTCGACGTTGGGAGCGGCGTCGATCTCGTCCCGCAGGTACTGCGACATGGTCAGTCCCAGCGTGTCCCTTCGCACGACCATCGTGACGCGCTCGGCGAACCGGCCGAGGTGGATGGCCGCCTGACCGGCCGAGTTGGCACCGCCGACCACGTACACGTGCTCGCCCGTGAACCGCTGCGACTCGGAGGGTGACGACCCGTAGAAGACGCCCGAGCCGTTGAGGCGCTCGAGCGCCGCCGGCTCCAGGCGGCGGTAGCTCACGCCCATGGCGAGGATGACGCTGCGAGCCCGGACCTCGCTGCCGTCCGAGATCGTGAGCACGTGTTCGTCGCCCTCCGTGCGCAACCGTGTGACGTCGCGCATCAGGAGGAAAGTGGTCCCGAACACCCACGCCTGCTGATAGGCGCGCTGGGCGAGCTCGGCGCCGCTCACACCGCGCGAGAACCCGAGGTAGTTCCGGATTCGAGAGCTCGATCCCGCCTGGCCGCCGATGGATTCGCGCTCGACCACCAGGGCGCGGAGCCCCTCGGAAGACGCAGAGACGCCGGCGGCGAGACCGGCAGGACCGGCTCCGACGACGACGTCGAACTGGCGGGAGCCGTCGAGCTCCACGGTCGCGCCATAGCTGCGCGCGAGCTCGGTATTCGACGGGTCGACGAGCACGCGACCGTCGAGCAGGACGACGAGCGGCTCCCCCATCCCTTCCCGGCCCGCTTGCCGCAGCCTGTGCGTGCCGGCGGGCGAGCTGCTCGGGTGAAAGACGTGTGGGACGCCGTTGCGAGCGAGCAAGTCCCGGATCTCGTGGGCTCGCGGTGACCACGGGTCCGCGACCACGGTGACCTCACTCGGCATCGATTCGTCGGCGCGTGCCCACTCGTGGAGGAACTCGGTGACCGTGCGGTGGAACAGCTCGTCGGGAGACTTCCACGGTTTGAGCGCGTAGTAGTCGATCCGACCCAGGGCCATTGCCTCGCGGATGGCATCCGCGGTGGGCTCGTCACCCCAATCTCCCCATCCGATGAGCAGCGTCCGCTTGGCGCCCGGGTGCAACTCCCCCACGCGGCCGAGCAGCTCCGTGCCGGTGAGCTCGGGCGTCCATTGTGCTGCAAGCACGAGCGCGACTCGATCACCGGCGGCGCGTAGTTCGTCGAGCCGCGCAAGCGCCTCGAGCGCCGAGGTGGAGTAGAGAACCTCGTAGTCGCGGTCATAACGCCGTTCGAGCTCCGTGCTGACGTGCCCGAGCGCCGATGCGTCGGCGTCGACCGCGAAGATGATCGGACGCTGGTGCGCGGTCACCCCGATTGCTTGCCGCCGGAATAGGCGAAGAGATGCCAATCGCCGGGCAGTCCTTTGAGCGTCTGACTCCCGCGGTCTTCGAACGCGACGCCGGAGGTGAGCGCGAGCGCGCGGGTGGTCTCGGACACCAGAATCTCGTCGTCGGCGGCTCGCGCCATGATGCGCGCCGCTTCGTGGACCGCGACTCCACGAAGGTCGGAGCCGACGATCTCGACCTCGCCGACGTGAACCGCAGCCCGAACGTGGAGATCTTCACCGTTCGCCGCCTGCCGGATCGCCGCCGCGCCGTGCAGCGCCTGTGCCGGTCCTTCGAACGTCGCAAGGAGACCGTCGCCGGTGGTCTTGACCTCCCGGCCGTCGAACCGTTCGAGCTGTGCGCGCGCCGATTCGAAGTGCTCCGACAACAATGTGCGCCAGGCGCCGTCGCCGAGCCTGTTCGCGATCGCGGTGGAGTCGACCAGGTCGGTGAACAGCAGCGTCGCCAGGGCGCGGCCGTGCGCGCCGGCGCGGGTCCCCCAGAACGCACGGCTGCCCGCCCACTCGACGGTCTCGACAGGCTCGTGGCCGATCACGTAGCCGTCGTGTCCGGGCGGGATGTCGAAGACGTCATCGGGCCCGAGCTCGAACGTCGTCCCATCCCGCAACTTGATGCCGAGCCGGCCCGAGAGCATCACGCCGACGTGACGCGCTTGGCACAACTCGCCGCCGACGTGCGGACGGACGTGCGTCGACCACCGCCACCCCGGCTCCAGCTTCTGGCGCCCGACGGTCAGGTCGCCCAGCTCCACCTGCCGCTCGGCGACGCCGTCCAGCTGCATCGTGTTGTCCGGGTCACGAAAGTTCTTGAAGTAGATCGGCATTGCTCACGACCTCCGCAAGCGATAGAAGCGGAAGAAGTCGTTGTCGATCGGGAGGACGTCCACTGCGCCGAATCCGGCTTCATCGGCGAGCTCGCGCACGGTCGACTCGCGCAAGACGGTGCCGGTCGGGTCGGCCGGCTGATCCACCATCGCCGCCGGCAGGCAGTGGGTGATGCTCCAGCCGTACATCATGCGCTCGATCTCGTCGCCGGGCGCCGTGAACGAATCGGCGACCCGTTCGTCGGCGATGAGGACGGAGCCGTCGTCGCGCAGCATCTCGCGGAGAGCACCGAGCACCTCGGCCGGGCGCGGCGTGTCGTGGAGAGCCTCGAAGATGCACGCCAAGTCGTACGCCCCGCGCGTGGCCGGGTCGGCCGCGTCGCGCACCTGGAACGTCACGACGTCCGCCATCCCGGCCTCGTCGGCGTGGCGTCGGGCGTCGGCGATCGACGCTTCGTCGAGGTCGATGCCTTCGACGCGGGCCTTCGGGAAGGCGCGCGCCAACGCGATGGTCGACCAGCCGACGCCACAACCGACATCGGCCACCCTCGCCGGTGCGTCGGACTGCAACCGGGCATCGAGGTCGGGCATGCTGGCGATCCAGCCCGCCATCTCCTGTGTGAACGCGGGCCGATTGATGGCGGCCTGCCCGTCGCGCAGGTCGGCGCCGTAGCGGCTGAAGGGAACGCCGCCACCGCTGCGGTACGCGTCAACGACGTCGGGAAGCGCGCCGCCGACGCCGGCGAGCAGTGACGCGAACGGCGCAAGGTAGAATGGGCTCTCCGTATCGATGAGCACTTCTGCGTGCTCGGCGGGCAAGCGGTACCGGCGGGCGCCGTTGCCCGCGCCGTCTACGTCGACGATGCCGGCGACGGCCTGCTGCTCCAGCCACTCGCGCGCGTACCGAGGCGCGATACCGGTGCGGCGTGCGAGCTCGTCGGGTTCCAGCGGGTCCGAGCCCGCGAGCGCGGCGTACAGGCCGAGCCGGTCGCCGAGGTACACGCCGAACAGCTCGAGAGTGCCGATGGTGGCGCCGAAGAGACGTTCGACCAGCGCATCACGGCGACCCACATCGTCGGTCGAAGTCACACCTGCCTCCTCGTGCCCGGCCCGTCAGGCCCCGGAACGCACCCGCCACGAAAAGGCTACGCGTTGACCTCCACGCCCGCGGTCGGCTCGCGAGGGCCGCGGTCGAACGGCAGGAACGACTCGGCGCTGAGCGCGGCAACCGCGATGGGAGGGAGGTCGCGCATCGACCGGTACACCAGGTACCGGGGCGCCCAGCGCGGGTCGAACTTCGCGTTGAACGTGAGCAACGACTGGATCTGGAAGTACGGATTGAGCCGCTTGATCAACCACGCCTGCGCGGTCTCGAGTGGCCCCAGATCGGCGTCCTCCTCGATCAGGCCCTTGAACGCGGCGAAGTTGAGCGACACCTCGCGGATGCCGTGTTCGCGGGCCCACAGCACCGCCTCGACGATGAGCCGCTCGTTGACGCCGTTCGGCCCGACGTCGTCGCGCCGCATCGTGTCGAGCGACAGGCCCGTCCCCGCCTTGCACGGCACGTACCGCTGGAACGCGATCGGCGTCCCCTCGGCGTCGCGACAGACGACGATCAGGCAGTCGGCATCTCGTCCCGTGAGCAATGCGTCGAGGGCCATGGAGAAGCCGCGCTCCGGCGCACCGTCGAGGTGCCGCTCGGAGATTCCGATCAGGGCGCGGCGGAGCGTGGGCTCGAGCTCACCTTCGCGGTGGATCTCGGCAGTGAGCCCGAAGTTCTTCGTGCGGTTGAACGCCTGGCGAACGGGGCGCATGCGTCGGCCGTCGAGCGTGAAGTGCTCGACGTCGATGATCGCTTCGTCGCCCAGATATCGGGCGCGCAGACCGAGCGACTCGTAGAGGTCGAGCCGATCGCCGCGTGCGCCGATGACCGCCGGGCGCCAGCCGCACTCCGTGCAACGCTCGAGGAACCGGCCGAGGGCGTCGGCGTACGCAGCGGGGTCGCCGACGGGATCGCCCGACGCCAGCCCGGCGCCGTTGACGTACCGGTACGCAACCGCGGCGTGCCCGTCGGTCGAGAACATGTAGCGCTTGTCGTGACGGAGTGCGAACGGGTCGAGAGTGTCGCCGTCCTCACGGTTCACGAGCCGCCGGATGCGCTCGCGTTCGATCGCGGGCGCGAGCGTGCGCTCCGCGACGGGTGCGAGCATCGCGACGGCGATCACGATGACGGCGCAGAAGCCGAGTGCAGTGATGGACGCGGGGAACCACCGGCCAAACCCGCCCCCCACGTGCAAGGGCCCCGTGAGCCCGACGAGGCGCGCCGCCGTCTCGTGGACCGCGCCGAGGACCGTGAGGCCGGGACGCACGCGGTTGTAGCGAATGACGAGGCCCAAGATCCCGTACGCGAACGCCACCGGGATGACCGTCGCCGCCACCTTGGCGGTCGTGCGCCAGTGGGCCGGGGGTGTCGAAGCGGTGAAGAGGGAACCAGACTTGATGAGCAGCACGGCGACACCGATCGCGACCACGGCTTCTTCGAAGTCGAGGCCCTTGAGCAGGTGCGTGAACGCCGACACCGCGAGCAGCATCACGGCGGCCCGATAGGCCAGACGCCGGTGCCGCAGGACGCCTCGTCCCAACAGGACCAGGGCGACGCCGAGCAACGCCGTCGCTCCCCGGGCGAAGTGCGTCACCTCCGGCGTGAACGCCTCGCCGACGATCTCGAGCCTGGCGCTGAACTGCGGCGTGAGCGCGGACGCGAGGTTGACGATGCCGGTCACGGTCACCGCAAACGCGAGAAGGCGCAGCCGGCGGCGCACGGTGAACGCCGAGCCGGCGCTTCGGAGTCTCATGAGCAAGGGAACCGTATCCGTCGGAGTCACGACTGCTCGAAGGACTGCCCCGAGGACCGGCCCAGCGGCAGCCTCAGCTGCACGTCGGCGCCCCCTTCGGATCGGTTCCGGATAACGATACCGCCCCCGTGCGCGGCGGCGATGGCATCCACGATGGCAAGCCCGAGACCGGCGCCGCTCTCCATGCTCGATCCGCGCACGAACCGCCCCGCCGCCTGGTCGAGCAGCTCGGGTGGGAAGCCGGGGCCGTCGTCGCGCACCGCGACCACCGCCTGGTCGCCGTCGCTCGACACCGTGACGTCAACGCGGCGGTGGGCGTGGTGTGCTGCATTGTCGACAAGATTGAGGACGGCGCGCTCGATGGCATCCTCGTCGCCGCGCACCTCCGCCGAGCCGGAGACGTCGAGCACGACGGAGTCGGTGTCGCGCGAGCGGGAGACGGCGTCGACGGCGCGCCGGGACAGTTCCCCCAGCTCGACCGCATGGGGGGGCGGCGGGCCCGCCGATCGCGTGCGGGCCAGGACGAGCAGGTTGACCGCAAGCCGGTCCAGCCGGTCGACCTCCTCCAACGCAGAATCCAGGGCGCGCGCGACATCACTGCCGTCGTCGGCCTGCATGCGCGCAAGCTCCAGCTCGCTGCGGGTGATCGAGATCGGCGTGCGCAGCTCGTGGCTGGCGTCGTCGAGGAAGGCCCGCTCGTGCTCGAGCGCGCCTTCGATGCGCGCCAGCAGCTCGTTGAGATGGCGCGCCAGGTCGGCGAGCTCCTCGCCGCTTTGCGGCACGGACAGCCGACGGCCCCGTCCACGTGCCGCGACTGCGGACAGCTTCTCGGCTTCCTCGACGAGGTCCCGCACAGGCGTGAGCGCCGCCCGAGCGAGGAACCAGCCGGCGGCGGAAACCACCACTGCGAGCAGCGGCAGCCCGATGACGAGCACGAGCTCGAGTCGTTGTTGCGCTTCGATCGCCTCCTGCAGCGACGTGCCGACCACGACGACGAGCCCGAGGCCCTGCTGTCCCGCCGGTCCGGCAAGAAGGCGCGACCGCGGGGCGCCCGGGACCGCAGATCGCTCGATCGTGATCTGGTGACGGCGAGCTTCGGCAACCTCGCTCTTCGTGAGGACGCTCCGTGCGAGGAGCACGCGAGGCGCCGCGTTCACGACCTCGCCGTCGGCGCCGATGATCTGCGCGAACGCCTCCGCGTCGGGCAACGACGGCTCCACTGCCAGGTCGCCGCTGGCCGCGAGGTCACGTTGGAGGTTGTCGAAACGAGTGACGAGGCCGTTGTCGAGC
The DNA here is from genome assembly GCA_030948625.1 of Actinomycetota bacterium. Lineage (GTDB taxonomy): Bacteria > Actinomycetota > Acidimicrobiia > IMCC26256 > JACDBD01 > JALZAA01. Next base: position 3,550 of record JALZAA010000469.1, on the reverse strand, counting down.
GCGTCGCGCAAGGCGCGGCGGTACTCGAAATCGACAAGGAAGCCGACCAGCAGACACAGGACCGCGGTGACGACGGCGAAGACGAGCGTCAGGCGCCCCCGCAGCGTTCGCGGTCGCAACCTCATCGGAAGGGAGCGGTCACGCGTCGCTCCGGAGCCGGTAGCCGACCCCGCGAACCGTCTCGAGCGTGTCACGGTCGAACGGCCGGTCGATCTTCTCCCGCAGGTAGCGCACGTACACGTCGACGACATTGGACGTTCCGTCGTACGCGAAGTCCCACACGTGCTCGAGGATCGTCGTGCGACTCAGCACCTCGTCGGTGTGCCGCATGAAGAGATCGAGGAGGGCGAACTCCTTCGGGCTCAGGTCGACGTCTCTTCCGGCGCGCGTGACGCGGTGGCTGGCGGGGTCGAGGCACAGGTCGGCGACCTGAAGGACCGGTGGGCGCTCCGGAGCGGCCCGCCTCGTGAGCGCGCGCAGACGCGCGTAGAGCTCCGCGAACGAGAACGGCTTCGGGAGGTAGTCGTCGGCCCCGGCGTCGAGACCGATGACGCGGTCGTCGACGCCGTCCCGGGCCGTCAGCAGCAGGATCGGGGCCCATCGGCCGTCGGCGCGGAGACGCCGGCACACCTCGAAGCCGTCCGGCTCGGGGATCATGACGTCGAGGACGATGGCGTCGTACTCGTTCTCGGTGCCGAGCCACACGGCATCGGCGCCCGTCCCGGCCGTATCGACCGAGTAGCCCTCGAGCTCGAGCGCCTTTCGCACGAGCGTCGCCATCTTGGCCTCGTCCTCGACGACCAGGACCCGCACAGTCTCTCCTCTTGGTCGCCGTCGCAAGCTCCGGCTCCTGCGATGACGGTCGGCGAAACCGCCGTCACCGCGGGCATGGTACGGCGTCGCCTCCGCAGGACTACTCATAGAGAGATTGAGGCACACCGGGTCTGAGACGCCGATGAGCGCCCCCGTTGACCGGGCGTGCCCGGTGCTCAGTGCTGGTGGTGCGGGCAGGAGAAGGTGGTGCGGCCGGCGACGGTGCGACGCTCGTACGGGGTGCCGTCCTTGGGGCACACGCCGCCAGGGAACCGCTGCGGCATGTGGTCGCCGGTGTGCGAGCCGCCGCGTTCGAGCGTCGTGCGGACCGTCCGACTGATGGCGCGGTACACGCGGCGTCGCTCGTTGCGGTCGAGGTCGCGTGCCGGCCGAGCTGGATCGATGCCGGCGCGCCAGAGCACCTCGTCGACGAGCAGGTTGCCGAGCCCGGCGATGCGGGACTGGTCCATGAGCACGGCCTTCACCGGCGCGCGGCTGCGCGTGAGGATGTGGTCGAGCTCTGCCTGCGTGATCGTGAACATGTCCGGGCCGAGCCGCGTTTCGTCGGGATCGAGCTCGACCCCGCCGAGGCGCCGGGGGTCGCGCAAGGCGAGCGCGCCGCCGTCGGCGAAGCGGACGGTGAAGCGGTGCCACGCCGGGTTCTCGAGGTTGCTGCCGTAGACGAGCGGGTCGCCGGCCGCTTCGCCGTCGATGAGCACGCGGCCGCTCATGCCGAGGTGCAGGGCGAGCGTCGGGCCGGCACGGTCGGTGTCGAGCATGAGCAGCTTGCCGTGACGGCGCGCCGTGGTGAACCGGTGGCCGGGCAGCGCCGTATCGAGCGCCGCCGCGGTGACGCCGCGCTTGAGATACCACGCGTCAGGCGCCTCGATGCGGCCGATCTCGCGCCCCAGTGCCCGCTGCTCGACGAGGCGGCGCGCCTGCTCGACCTCGATCCCTTCAGGCACAGGAACGCCTCCCACCCCGTTGGTGCAGTTGCCCTACCTCTGCGGGCGGTAAATGCACCAACGCGACAGGGGGATGGGTGTCAGACGTTCGTGATCGCGCCGTGCTCGGCGCCCTGGGCGAGGCGCGCGTACTTGGCGAGGACGCCACTCGTGTAGCGCGGCTCGGGGAGCTTCCAGTCCGCCTTGCGTCGGGCGATCTCGGCGTCGTCGACGAGCAGGTCGAGCGAATGGCCGGCGGCGTCGATCACAATGCGGTCACCGTCGGCCACGAACGCGATGGGGCCGCCGTCGACGGCCTCGGGCGCGACGTGTCCGACGCAATAGCCGTGCGTGCCGCCCGAGAAGCGGCCGTCCGTCACGAGCGCCGTGTCGGCGCCGCGGCCGGCGCCCTTCATCGCCCCGGTGACGGCGAGCATCTCGCGCATGCCGGGGCCGCCCTTCGGTCCCTCGTAGCGGATCACGACGACGTCACCCGGGTTGATGCCCCCGGCGAGGATTGCGTCCATTGCCGCGTCCTCGCCGTCGAAGACGCGCGCGATGCCCTCGAAGCGGTCGCTGTCGAGCCCGGCGACCTTGACGACCGCGCCTTTCGGCGCGAGCGATCCACGCAGCACCGCGATCCCGCCCTGAGCGTGAATCGGGTCGCGCAGCGAGTGGACGACATCGCCGTCGGGCGCGGGAGGATCGAGGGCGGCGATGTTCTCGGCGAGGGTCTTGCCGGTCACCGTGAGGCAGTCGCCGTGGAGCAGGCCCGCTTCGAGCAGCTCGCGCATCACGACCTGCACGCCGCCGATCCGGTCGATGTCGGCCATGTGGTACTTCCCGTGCGGCTTGGCGTCGGTGATGTGCGGCACCCGGGCGGCGACTCGGTTGAAGTCGTCGAGCTCGAGGTCGACGTTCGACTCGTGCGCGATCGCCAGCAGGTGCAGCACCGCGTTCGTAGATCCGCCGAGCGCCATCACGACGGCGATCGCGTTCTCGAACGCCGCCTTCGTCATGATCTGCCGGGGCCGGATCCCGGCCTCCAGCAGCCCGACGACCGCGCGCCCCGACTCGTAGGCGTAGTCGTCGCGGCGCCGGTCGACGGCGGGTGGCGCCGAGCTCCCTGGGAGCGCCATGCCGAGGGCCTCGGCGGCCGAGGCCATCGTGTTGGCCGTGAACATGCCCGCGCACGATCCCTCGGTCGGGCATGCCCGTCGCTCGATCTCGCCCAGCTCGTTCTCGGTGATCGTCCCCGCCGCGCACGCGCCGACCGCTTCGAACACACTCACCACGTCGAGCGCCTGGTCCTTCCAGTGACCGGGGAGGATCGACCCGCCGTAGACGAACACCGACGGGAGGTTGAGCCGGCCCGCGGCCATCAGCATGCCGGGGAGGCTCTTGTCGCAACCGGCGAACGTGACCATCGCGTCGAACCGCCCGGCATGCATCATGCACTCGATCGAGTCGGCGATGATCTCCCGGCTCACGAGTGAGGCTCGCATGCCTTCGTGACCCATCGAGATCCCGTCGCTGACCGCGATCGTCATGAACTCGATGGGAAACCCGTCGGCCGCCTTGACGCCCTCTTTGGCCCGCTTCGCCAGCCGGTCGAGCGGCATGTTGCACGGCGTGACCTCGTTCCAGCTCGACGCGACGCCGATTTGCGGCTTGTCCCAGTCGGCGTCGGTCATCCCGATCGCACGCAGCATCGCCCGGGCCGGGGCGCGCTCCATGCCGTCGGTGACTTCGTAGCTGCGAGGCTTCAGGTTGTCGCGCGAGTCCGGCATGCG
>JALZAA010000468.1 GCA_030948625.1 Actinomycetota bacterium | reverse complement strand
GCTCGAGGGCGAGACGGAGGAGCTCCTCGACGAGTTGGATGTGAATCACCAGCTGCCGCGGATTCATGCCGCGCTCGTGCGACAGCGTGGAGCTCGCGATACGCCATCCTTCGTTCTCGGCGCCGATCAGGTGTTCCCGGGGGACGAACACCTCGGACAAGAAGACCTCGTTGAACTCCGACTCGTCGGTGATCTGCCGCAGCGGCCGGACCTCGACACCCGGCGCGCTCATGTCGATCACCAGATAGGAGATGCCGCGCTGCTTCGGCACGTCGGTGTCGGTGCGGGCGAGGCACACGCCCCAGTCCGCGAATTGGGCGTAACTCGTCCACACCTTCTGGCCGTTCAGCAGCCAGCCGCCCTCGGTGGGCTCCGCACGTGTGCTGACCGCTGCGAGGTCGCTGCCGGCGCCGGGCTCGCTGAACAGCTGACACCACAGCTCGCGCGCGGAGAGGATGTTCGGGAGCCAGCGTGCCTTCTGCTCGGGCGTGCCGTGCGCGAGCAGCGTGGGACCGACGAGGTTGACGCCGATCCGTCCCACCAATTCGGGAGCGCGCGCCCGGGCGAGCTCCTCGGTGACGATGAAGTGCTCGACTGCGCCCGCGCCCCGTCCGCCGTACTCCTCGGGCCACGCGACGCCGACCCAGCGGCCTTCGGCCAGTTTCGCCTGCCACTCGCGACCGAACGCGACCTCACCAGCGAGATCGTCGAACCGCGGCGGCAGCCCTTTGCCGTACTCCCACGGGAGGTGTTCCCGGAGCCAGGCGCGCACCTCACCCCGGAGCTTCGCTTCCGATTCCGTCGGCTCGAGGTCCATCCGACGCGGCAGGGTACATGCGCGACGACGGGCTACCGTCTTTCGCCGAGGAGGCACGATGGCAGGGTCGGAATTGCCGAAAGTCGGGATGTTCCCATCAGTTGGGCTGGTCGGCGGCAAACCGGACGTGGCGGCGGCGTACCTCGCGGACATGCACGATGCGGGCCTCGACCATGTCTGCTGCGGCGATCACGTGAGCTTCTTCGTGGGCGCGGGGACGGACGGCCTCCTCCAAGCCACCGCGCTGGCGCTGCTGCACCCCACCCTGCCCGTCACCACAGGCGTGTACCTCCTGCCCCTGCGCCATCCCGTGCTGGTCGCACGTCAGCTTTCCGACCTGAGCCAGCTTGCGCCTGGGCGGTTCGTCTTCGGCGTGGGCATCGGCGGCGAGGATCGCCACGAGGTCGAGATCTGCGGTGTCGATCCCGCGACGCGCGGGCGGCGCATGGACGAATGCATCACCATCGTGCGTCAGCTGCTCACCGGCAAGCCCGCCAGGTTTCACGGCGAGTTCTTCGATCTTGATGACGCGCTGATCGTTCCGCCGCCTTCCGATCCGATTCCGATCATCGTGGGCGGGCGGTCGGACGCCGCCGTTCGGCGAGCCGGTCGTCTCGGCGACGGCTGGCTCGGCATCTGGAACTCGGCTCGCCGCTTCGCCGAGGTCGTCGAGATCATTGCCGACGAGGCCGCCCGTGCCGGCCGCGACGACCCGCCGCCGCGGCACGCCATGCAGGTGTGGTGCGGCATCGCCGACACTAAAGAGCACGCGCGTGAGCGCCTCGCCCCCGCGATGCAGGGCTTCTACCAGCTCCCGTTCGAGCGCTTCGAGAAGTACTCGCCGTACGGCACAGCCGCGGACGTCGCCGAGTTCCTCACGCCCTACGTCGACGCCGGCTGCACCACGTTCAACCTCATCCCGCAGTCGGACGACCACGAGACGGCGCTGGCCGGCGCCGCCGAGGTGAAGAAGCTGCTGGCCCGCACGTGAGCGAACAGATCCTCATCCCTGGACGCTTCTGCGGCCCTCCGGACAGCGGGAACGGCGGGTACGCGTGTGGTCTCGTGGCCGCGCATGTGCACGGCATCGCCGAAGTGACGCTGCGACGACCGCCGCCACTCGACACCGCGCTGGCGGTCGTACCCGGTCATGACGGATCCGTCCGCCTCGTCGATGGAGACCAGGTCGTCGCCGAGGGCCGAATCAGGGACGACGATCTCGGCATCGACGTCCCGGCTCCCGTCGGTATCGCCGAAGCGGAGGCAGCGGGGAGAGGCGCCTGGTTCGTCCGCCATCCCGAGGAGCACCCGTTCCCGACCTGCTTCGTCTGCGCGCCGCAGCGCGCGGCCGACGACGGGCTTCACATCCTCGTCGGCCCCGTGCCGGAGCGCGACGTGGCGGCCGACGCGTGGACCCCGTCGCCGGATCTTGCCGGCGCCGACGGGGTGGTCCGGCCGGAGCTGGTGTGGGCCGCGCTCGACTGCTCCGGGGGCATCGGCTCCTTCGGCACGGACCTCGGTCACGCCTCGAGCCCGTTCGTCCTCGGACGTCTCGCGGCCAGGATCGTCGGACCGGTGCGCGCCGGCGACCCGCACACGGTCCTCGGATGGCGCATCGGCCGCGACGGCCGCAAGCTCGGGGCCGGGTCGGCGATCTTCACCGAGAGCGGAGAGCTGGTCGGTCTCGCGCGCGCGACTTGGATCCAGCTGGCCGGTTAGCCCCGCTCTTCGATGGGGACGTATTTCCGCTCGGTCGGACCGATGTAGACCTGGCGAGGACGCCCGATCTTCGTCTTCGGGTCGAGCATCATCTCGTTCCAGTGCGCGACCCAGCCCGGGAGGCGCCCGATGGCGAACAAGACCGGGAACATGTCCGTCGGGAATCCCATCGCCCGGTAGATCAGGCCCGAGTAGAAGTCGACGTTCGGGTACAGCTTGCGCTCGATGAAGAACTCGTCGTTGAGGGCGACCTCTTCGAGCTGACGCGCCAGGTCGAGCAGGTCATCGTCGCTGTTCAACTCCTTGAGCACCCGCTCGGCCGTGGCGCTGAGGACGCGGGCGCGCGGGTCGTAGTTCTTGTAGACCCGGTGGCCGAACCCGGACAGCCGGAAGCTGTCGTTCGGGTCCTTGGCCTGCCGCACGTACTTGGCGACATCACCGCCGTCGTCGCGGATGTGCTCGAGCATCTCGATCACGGCTTGGTTGGCGCCGCCGTGCAGCGGTCCCCACAGGGCGTTGATGCCGGCAGCGACCGAGGCCCACAGGTTCGCCTCGCTCGACCCGACAAGGCGCACCGTTGACGTGGAGCAGTTCTGCTCGTGGTCGGCGTGCAGGATCAGCAACTGCTTCAGCGCGTGCACGATGGTCGGGCTCACTGTGTACCGCTCCGACGGAACGGCGAACATCATCGTGAGGAAGTTTTCGATGAGGTCCAGTTCGTTGTTGGGGTAGAGGAACGGCTGCCCGATCGACTTCTTGTAGGCGTACGAGGCGATGGTCGGGAGCTTGGCGATGAGCCGGACAATCGACAGGTGCACCTGCTCCTCGTCGTGGATGTCGCTGCTGTCCTGGTAGAAGGTCGACAGCGCGCTCACGACCGACGAGAGGATCGCCATCGGATGCGCGTCCTTCGGGAACCCGTCGTAGAAACGCTTCACGTCCTCCTTGATCAGCGTGTGGCGACGGACCTCGTAGCGGAAGTCGTCGAGCTGCTCCTGCGTCGGGAGCTCGCCCCAGATGAGCAGATACGACGTCTCGAGGAAGGACGGGTGCTCACGCTCCACGAGCTGCTCGATCGGGATGCCGCGATAGCGAAGGATTCCGGCGTCGCCGTCGATGTAGGTGATCGCGGACTCGCACGCGGCCGTGTTCACGAACCCGTAGTCGAGCGTGACGAGGCCGGTCTGGGCCCGCAGCTTGGAGATATCGACCGCGGTTTCGCTCTCGGTGCCGTGGGCGACCGGGAGCTCGACTTCCTTGTCGTCGTAGTGCAGTACGGCGGGGGGCTCGTTCATTTCGTTCTCCTTCGCCTCATTCAGCTTCGTGGCACCTCGCTCCAGGGGAGGCCTTTGTCGACGCGGGGCTCGCCCGGCAGCCCGAGCACTCGTTCGCCCAGGATGTTGCGCAGGATCTCCGAGGTGCCGCCTTCGATGGAGTACGCGCGCGACCGCAGGAACATCTTCCGGGAATCGCCGCCGCCCGTCAGGCTGGCTTGGTCGGGCCTGACCATCTCGTAGCCGGGGTAGAGGAGCCCGTCGGCGCCGAGCACGTCCATGCACACCTCGTAGATGCGCCGATTCGTCTCGGCGAACGCGAGCTTGGCCACCGAGCCCTCCGGTCCGGGCGTCCCGGCCTTGCGGTTGGCGGTCGCGCGGGCGTTGGTCAGGCGCAAGACCTCGGCGTCGATCCATGCTCGCGCCATCCGGTCGCGGCGGATGGGGTCATGACGCTCGGGGTGCTCCCGCCACACACGGAGGGCGTCGCCGATCGGACCGGAGTCGCGGCCTGCGACGGCCCCGCCGATCGTGACGCGTTCGTTCATGAGCGTCGTCAGCGAGACGCGCCAACCGTCGCCG
>JALZAA010000455.1 GCA_030948625.1 Actinomycetota bacterium | reverse complement strand
ATCCCAGCCCGAGCCAGCCAGATCGCCCGCCGCGCCCAGGCCGGTTCCGAGCGCGCCTGCGAGGTCACCGGCGGCGCCGCCGATCGCGCCGCTGCCGGACGACAGGGATGCGGACGGGCCCACCCGGGCGTCCCACGGCTCGGCCGGGAGCTCGTCGACGGGCACGAGCCGCACGAGCTGGGTGAGATCGCACGCGTCGAAGAGTCGCTGCGGATCGAGGTAGCGATCACCGAGGCGAAGGCCGAAGTGCAGCGCGCCCGGCTCGTGCTCGGGGCCCGAGCCGCCGACCACGCCGACGATCTGCCCGCGGGCAACACGATCCCCCGTCCGCACGTCGACGCCGGCGAGGAAGGCGTAGGTCGTGCGGAGGTCGCCGTCGTGCGCCACGACGACGTGAAGGGAGCCGGCGACCGATCCTGCGAACGACACGACTCCGTCGCCGGCGGCCCGTACGGGTGTCCCCGGGGGCGCCGCGAGGTCGATGCCCCGATGGCCGGGCCCGTATGCGAATGCCGGTGCCTGGAACGGCCTGGCGACCGGCCCGTCGACGGGTGGCAGCCATGTCCCGCAGCCGGTAGGTGCCGACCGCGCTGCGGGTCCCGCGTGCGCCCACTCCGGGTCGCGCGCGACGAGAAACGACGTGGCAGCAAGGCAGACGGTCAGACAGAAGGCCGCCTCGCGGCGCGGGTGGTGCAGTCGCATGGGCGTCCCCGTGGGTCGAACGCAGAACGGCACGGGGAAGCGCCGAGGAAGTGATCACGGAGCCGGGCTCGACGTGACGGGAGCAGCGTACCTGCCGCCTATGACGATGAAAAGGGTGTGGCGACTACCGCACGCTTCCGCGCTGCGGCTCGACGAACCGCGCGCGCAGCTGGAGGATGGCCTTGGTGTGGATCTGACAGACGCGGCTCTCGGTCACCCCGAGCACCTCGCCGATCTCCGACAGCGTCAGGCCTTCGTAGTAGTAGAGCGTGAGCACGAGACGCTCGCGCTCGGGCGCGCGGTTGATGGAGTCGGCGAGAAGCTGCTTCATCTCGTCGACCTCGAATGCCGCGACGGGATCATTCGCCGGGTCCACGACCATGTCGCCGACCGTCGACCCGCCGGCCCGCTCGCCGGCGAGCAAGATCTCGTCGAGGGCGACGAGGCCGACGAAGGAGATCTGCGACAGCCAGTCGGCGAGCTCGGGCTCGCTGATCCCGAGCTCCTGCGCGAGCTCGCCGTCGTCGGGCGTGCGCCGAAGCTGGTTCTCGAGCTTCGAGTACCCGCGCTCGATCGCACGAGCCTTGGCCCGGACCGAGCGCGGCACCCAGTCGACGGACCGGAGCTCGTCGATGATGGCGCCCTTGATGCGGGTGACGGCATACGTCTCGAACTTGAACCCTCGGGACGGGTCGAACTTCTCGATCGCGTCGATGAGGCCGAAGATCCCGTAGCTCACGAGATCGGCCTGCTCGATGTTCGGTGGGAGCCCCGACGCCACCCGCCCGGCGACGAACTTCACCAGAGGCGCGTAGTGCAGGATGAGCCGCTCGCGGGCGTCACTCCCGGCGTGCTTCTTGTAGTCGTCCCAGAATCGCGCGACGACGTCGGGCGGACTGTCAGGCACGGGGATGCGTGGCGTCGTAGACGGCGCGGAGCCGTTCGCGGGTCAGATGGGTGTAGATCTGCGTGGTGGCGAGGTCGGTGTGGCCGAGGAGCTCCTGGACGGCGCGCAGGTCAGCGCCCCGCTCGAGCAGATGCGTGGCGTAGGCGTGCCGAAACGCGTGCGGATGGAGCGGCTGGCCGTCGGGCAGGGGATGGCGCGCCGCGATGCGCCGGGCGTCGCGCGTCGTGAGCGCCCGTCCGCGCGCGTTGAGGAACAGCGCGTCGGCGGGCGTCAACTCGGTGACCAGCGCGGGCCGGCCGTGCTTCACGTAGCCGCGGATCGCCACCAGCGCCGGCTCGCCGAGCGGCACGCGACGAGCCTTGGCGCGCTTGCCGAGCACGGTCACGAGCCCACGGTCGAAATTGACATCCTCGAGCGAGAGGCCGCAGCACTCGCTCACGCGCAGGCCCGCGCCGTAGAGGACCTCGAGGACCGCCAGGTCGCGCCACAGCACGGCCGTGGCGTCGGGATCGTCGCCGGTGACGCCTTCCGGAGCGGCCGTCTCCTCGAGGAGGGCGACGGCTTCGGCCTGCCGGGGCACCCGGGGCAGTCGAGCCTCGCCTTTGGGGGCCCTCAGGGCGCGACCGGGGTCGGTGGCGATGACGCCGTGCCGGTGCAGGTAGCGCAGGTACGCGCGGAGAGACGCCGCCTTGCGTGAAATCGAGCGGCGGGCGAACGAACGCGTCGTGAGATAGGCGAGATAGCGGCGCAGCGTCGCGTGGTCGAGGCGGTCGGGTGACGGGCAACCCCCGCGCTCCGCCCAGGCGACGAACTGGCGGACGTCGCCCTCGTAGGCCTCACGGGTATGCGCGCTCGCTCCCGACAGCGAGCCCACGAACTCGTCGACCGCCCAGGCCACTCAACACCTCTAACTCCCCCACCCGCACACGCACGTTACCAACCACCTCTGTGTGGCTCGCGGTTCTGACGAGATCCTTCAGCACTCCGGCCGATAGTTGTCACAGGCCTTCGGTAGCGTGCACTCACCGTCGAGGTTGCCGCGGTCATGGCCCTCCCCACGCCAGCGTCTTTGGGAGGTCCGCCGTGCTCGCCTCGGTTCGCAGCGCAACGCTCACCGGCGTCGAGGGTCAGGTCGTCACCGTCGAGGTTCACGTCTCGATGGGGCTGCCCGGCTATCAGGTCGTGGGACTGCCGGACGCGGCCGTACGCGAATCACGGGAGCGGGTTCGCGCCGCGTTGCTGTCGTCGGAGCTCGAATTCCCGAAGCAGCGGATCACGGTCAATCTCGCCCCGGGCGGGGTGCGCAAGACCGGCGCCGGCTTCGAGCTCGCCGTCGCGCTGGGTCTGCTCGGCGCCAGCGGCGAGCTGCCCGACGGCGTGCTCGACGGGACCGGTGTGCTCGGCGAGCTCGGGCTCGACGGGTCCGTCCGGGCGGTTCCCGGTGTGCTCGCGCTCGTCGACGCGCTGCGCGCCGCGGGTGCCGACGCGGTCATCGTGCCGGCCGCCAATGCCGCCGAAGCCAGCCTTGTGCACGGCGTGCGGGTGCGGCCGGCCCGTTCGATCGTCGAGCTCCGCGCGTGCCTGAAGGGCGAGACGGACTGGCCCGACGTGCCTCAGCCCGACGACGACTGCGTGGGGACACCCGACACCGACGACGAAGCAGTCGACCTCGTCGACGTGCGCGGCCTGCCGCGTGCCCGCCGCGCGCTCGAGGTCGCGGCGGCGGGCTGGCATCACGTGCTGCTCACCGGGCCCCCGGGCACCGGTAAGACGATGCTCGCCCGTCGGTTCGCGACGATCCTGCCGCCGCTCGACGCCGACGAGGCGCTCGAGGTCACGCGCATTCACTCGGTCGTCGGCTACGCGCCGCGCAACGGGCTCGCGCGTCGTCGCCCGTTCCGGGCGCCGCACCACACTGCGTCCACGACCGCGCTCGTCGGGGGCGGCTCCGGTCGTCTGCGCCCGGGCGAAGTGACGCTCGCACATCGCGGTGTGTTGTTCCTCGACGAGTTGGGCGAGTTCCCACCGCACGCACTCGACGCGCTCCGCCAGCCCGTCGAAGAGCATGTCGTCCGCATCTCGCGTCAGGCGATGTCGGCCTCGTTCCCCGCCGACTTCCTCCTGATCGCGTGCTCGAACCCCTGTCCGTGCGGTACGGGCGGCCCGAGCTGCACGTGCAACGACCTCCAGCGCGCGCGGTACCGCCGGCGGTTGTCGGCTCCGCTCCTCGATCGCTTCGACCTCCGCCTCGAGGTGCAGCCGCCGGAGCCCGGCGACGGGCCCGGCGAGTCGTCGGCCACCGTGCGCGAACGTGTCGACGAAGCCGTCGCGCGTCAGGAACGCCGATACGCCCGCCGTCGCTGGCGGCGAAACGCGCAAGTGCCGGCGGGTGCGCTCACCCGGGTGATCCCACTCTCACGCGACGTCGAGGACGCCTGGCGGTGGGTCATCGAGCATTACGGGCTGACCGGTCGAGGGGCCGCGCGGGTCCGGCGCGTGGCCCGCACGCTCGGGGATCTCGAGGGCAGCGCGGAGCTCGCCGAGCGACACGTGACGCTCGCGGCATCCCTCCGAGAGGACGTTCCGTGAGCGCCGTACGCGCAGCGCTCGGACCGGCGGAGGTCGCGGCGGCGACACTCGTGTGCCTGCCCGACATGGGGCCGAGCCGGCTGCGGACCGTGCTCAACCGATGGCCCGATCCGTGCACCGCGCTCCGCGCGGTCAGAGACGGGCGAGCGTGCGACGCGCTCCTGCGCGACGCGCCGCAGTCCCGCGTTTGGGAGGCACGAGCGTTGGCGCGCAGCTGGGCACGCGCTGCGCGCAGTCTGGATCTGGCGCCGGAGCTCGCGCGTCGCGGCACGACCGTGCTGCTCGACGGCAGCGCCGACTATCCCATCTGCGACGACGTCCCCGACCGCCCCGGCGTGCTGCTGGTCGAAGGGTCCGTGCCCGACGTTCTCGCCCGGCCTCGCGTCGCGATCGTCGGAACCCGCTCGGCGTCGGTGCACGGCCTCACCGATGCCCGCGAGCTCGGCGCCTTCCTCGCCGGCTGTGGCATCACCGTCGTGAGTGGGCTCGCGATCGGGATCGACGGCGCCGCGCATGTCGGCGCGCTCGACGCCGGCGGCGGCGTGGTCGGAGTCGTGGCGACGGGCCTCGACGTCGTCTACCCCCGGCGTCACGTCGTGCTGTTCGAACGCGTCCGCAGCGCGGGTGTGCTCGTCAGTGAGACCGGATTCGGCGTCGGAGCCAACCGCTTCCGCTTTCCGGTTCGGAACCGCATCATCGCCGCGCTCGCCGACGTGGTCGTGGTCGTGGAGGCGACGCTGCGTGGCGGCGCGCGTATCACCGCCGAAGCCGCGCTCGAGTACGGCCGGACCGTGCTCTCGGTGCCCGGCTCGCGCCGCAACCCCGCGGCTGAAGGGTGCAACGCGCTGCTCGCCGACGGTGCACACCCGCTCCTCGACCCGGACGACGTGCTCGTCGCGCTCGGTCTGACGCCGGGCGCGCGTCGCGGCTGGGGCGCACCTGCCGCACGGGCGACGCCACAAGGCGACGCGGCTCGCGTGCTGAAGGCGTGCGCGGGCGAGGCCGCGACCGTCGACCAGCTCGCGAGCCGGACCGCGCTCCCGCTGGCGGGAGTGACGATCGCGTTGTTCCAGCTGGAGCGACAGGGGTGGATCGAGCATCGCCGCGGCTGGTGGTGGCCGCGGTGAGCTGTGGCGCGCTATTCGCCGGTGAACTTCGGTTCGCGCTTCTGGAGAAACGCGAGGATCGCCTCGGAGGTATCCTTCGACGCGAAGTTCATCGCTTGCGCGGTGTCCTCGAACTCGAGCGCCTCGGCCATCGACACCGAGAACGACTGGTTGAGCAGACGCTTGGAGAGCGTCAGTTGGATCGGCGGCAGCGCAGCCAGCCGGCTCGCGAGCTCGGACGTCACCTTCGCGAGGTCGTCCGCGGGGACGAGCCGGTTCACGATGCCGATGCGCTCGGCGTCGATCGCGTCGATCACGTCGGCGAAGAACACGAGCTCCTTCGCCTTGTGCAGCCCCACGAGGCGCGGGAGCAGCCACGACCCGCCGAAGTCCACGTTGAGGCCCCGCTTCGAAAAGATCTCGGAGAACCGCGCCCGCTCGGAGGCGATGATGAGGTCGCATCCGAGCGCCAGGTTCAACCCCGCGCCCGCGGCCACACCGTTGACGGCCGCGATCGAGGGCTGCGGCAGATGGTGGAGCCGCAGCGCGGCGCGACCCACGACGCGCATCTGCCGGAACGTCGAGCCGATCCCGCCGCCGTCCTGAAGGTCCGGGTTGTCGCCCGGTGCGAGGTCGGCGCCGGAGCAGAAGCCGTCGCCGGCGCCGGTGATCACAAGCACGCGGTCGGTAGAAGTGTCTGCGACCTCGTCGAAGACGTCGATGAGCTCGCGCCACATCGGGCCATTGATCGCGTTCTTCTTCTCGGGGCGGTTGAGCGTCACGGTCACGACACCGTCCGCTCGTTCGACGATGAGCGTCTCCATGGGCCGGTACCGTAGCTCCGTGGGGTTCAACCCGTTCCGGAAGCAGGTGCGCCGCAGCTCCGACATCATCATCGTCGTGGCTGCGCTCGCGATCGTGGCCGCGCTCCTGCTGTGGGCGGTACTCCCGCGCTGAACGAGCGTCTAGAGCACGCCCTCCAAGACCTCGATCGCCAGCTGACCATCTGCCGCGCGTATGACCGACGCGACGTCGAACCGCAGCTCGCGCCGGCGGGTGTTGTGGTCGGCAAGCCAGCGCGCCGCGAGCACCCGAAGTCGGCGCTGCTTTGTGGGCGTCACCGCCTCGACCGGGGCTCCGAATCGCGTGCTGGAGCGCGTCTTGACCTCGCAGAAGGCAAGTGTGTCGCCTCGCATCACCACGAGATCGAGCTCACCGTCGCGGCAACGCCAGTTGCGATCCACGACCCGGTAGCCGGCGGCTTCGTACCACGTCGCAACGGCATCTTCCCCGGCGATCCCGAGTCGCCGCCGGTGGTCCGCCCGGCGGCGCGGGGCCGGGCCGGGCACGTCAGAGGTCCTTGCCCGCCAGTTCCTCGACGTTGACGTCCTTGAACGTCACGACCCGCACGTTGGCGACGAACCGGGCGGGCCGGTACATGTCCCACACCCATGCGTCCTGGAGGTTGAGCTCGAAGAAGACGCGGCCCTGCTCGTTCTTGACGTCCATCTGCACGGCGTTCGTGAGATAGAAGCGCCGTTCTGTCTCGACGACGTACGAGAACATCGGGAGGACGTCGCGATACTCCTTGTAGAGCTGGAGCTCGATCTCCGTCTCGTACCGCTCGAGGTCCTCGGAACTCACAGCGCGACTCTCCCGGTGACTCCGCCAGAAAGATTGTACGTCCGCCCTTGAAAAGCTATTTCGGCCTGGTCAGGCCCGCTTCTCCCGGACCTTGGCGGCCTTCCCGATCCGGTCCCGGAGGTAGTACAGCTTGGCCCGCCGCACGTCTCCCCGGCTGACGACCTCGATGTTGGCGATGATCGGCGAATGCACCGGGAACGTACGTTCCACTCCGACGCCGAAGCTGACCTTGCGGACCGTGAACGTCTCGCGGGCACCGCTGCCCTTGCGCCGGATGACGACGCCCTGGAAGACCTGCACCCGCTCGCGGTTGCCCTCGACCACCCGCACGTGCACTTTCAGCGTGTCGCCGGGCCCGAAGTCGGGGATGTCGTCACGGAGGTTGCCGCGATCGATGACGTCAGTGGCGTTCATGGCAAAGCTCTCGGACTCTCGCAGGCGGTGCGCGGTCGGGGCGAGCCCTTGATGCTACCGGTCGGGCGGTCCATCCGGGAACTCGTCGAGAAGCCGGCGCTCTGCCTCGGTGAGCGCACGAGGACCGAGCAGGTCGGGTCGGCGATCGATCGTGCGCCGGAGCGCCTGAGCCTGTCGCCAGCGGGCGATGCGGGCATGGTCGCCCGAGCGCAGCACCTCGGGCACGACCCAGCCGCGGAAGTCGGCCGGGCGGGTGTACTGCGGGTACTCCAGCAGGCCGTCGGCGAACGACTCGTCCCCACCCGACTCCTCGTTGCCCATGACGCCGGGCACCAACCGGGCGACGGCCTCCACGACGACGAGCGCCGCGGGCTCGCCACCGGCGAGCACGTAGTCCCCGACCGAGATCTCTTCGTCGCAAAGACGGTCTGCGACGCGCTGGTCGACGCCCTCGTACCGGCCGCACAGCAAAGAGAACCCGTCACCCTCCGCAAGCTGGCGCGCCGTCCGCTGGTCGAACCTCCGGCCCGTCGCCGAGAGCAGGAGCAGAGGACGCGGCGGGTCCGCGGCTTCGACGGCGGCAAACAGAGGCTCGGGCGACATCACCATGCCGGCGCCGCCGCCGAAGGGAGTGTCGTCGACACTGTGGTGCGCGTCGGTCGTCTGGTCACGAGGGTCGTGCACCCGCACGTCGACGAGCCCGCGCTCACGCGCCCGGCCGAGCAGCGACGAGCGCAGCGGCGCCTCCAGGTACTCCGGGAAGATCGTGAAGATGTCGATGCGCATGTCTTCCTTTGTCGCCGCGCAGCCCTAACGATTGAGGTCGAGGAGCCCGTCGGGCACGTCGACGACGACGATGCCCGGCTGCTGATCGACCACGAAGACGATCGGCACGAGCGTGCCTCCGTCGAGCACGAGAAGATCGTGCGCCGGGTTCACCTCCACCGCCGTCACCTGTCCGAGGACGTTGCCGTGCACGTCGCGCGCCTCGGCGCCCACGAGCTCGTGCAGCAAGACCTTGCCTTCGCCGGGATCGTCGAGCTGGTCGCCGGTGAGCGTCGCGCCGCGCAGCTCCTCTGCCGCGTCGCGGTCGGCGACGCCTTCGAAGCGGATGAGCCACCGGCCCTGGTGCGGGCGCGCGCTCTCGACCACGAGCTCGCGATCGTCGGCGTAGAGGACGGCACCCGGCTCGGTGCGCTCCGGTCGGTCGGTGCGCAGCATGACGG
>JALZAA010000429.1 GCA_030948625.1 Actinomycetota bacterium | reverse complement strand
TTGTCGCGGTCTTGCATTCTGTCCCCCTGATTCGCGGTGACGACGCGGGCCTGCCAACTTTCTGGATCGGCAGTCAGGCTACCTTCGGCCGGTGCCGCCTGCGACCAGCACGACGACAACCGGGGCGCCCGACGTCGCCCCGACCACAGTGGCGGCTCGCGCTCGTTCGCGGTTCCCGTGGCTGTCCCCACTCGCCGACGCCGCGGGCGTTGCCGCCGCCACCCTCGGCCTCGTTGTCGTCACGCTGCGCCTCTGGGAAGCGAACCTGCGTGTCCCATTCGTCTACAACGCGCAGAACAAACCGCCCCTTGCGTACGGACCCGACGCGCCGTACTACCTGATGCTCACCAAGGGTCTGGTCGAACACGGGTCCTACCTGCGGATCTCGAACCTGGGATGGCCGTTCAGCCTCCAGCTGTACGACAACCCCGAGACCGGCGACAACCTGCAGCTGGGGCTCCTGCGTGCGTTCGGCTTCGTGCTACGTGATGCAGTGCTCACCGTCAACGTCTATTACATCTTCACGTTCGTGGCCGTGTCACTCGCGGCCTGGTTCGTGCTCCGGCGCTTCGGCGTGTCGCGGCCCGTCGCCGCGGTGATCGCAGTTCTGTACACCTTCGTCCCGTACCACTTCGCGCGCGGCGAGGCCCATCTCCTGCTGTCGGGCTACTTCATGATCCCGGTGGCGACGCTGCTGATCCTGCACGTGCTCTCCGACGACCCGCCGTTCACGGCTGCTCGCGACGGAGCGCAGCGCCCATGGCGCCTGTCCTTGTGGAGCCGGCGCGCGCTGCCGTGGTTCCTGGCGTGCGCGGCGCTGGGCTCGACCGGGCCGTACTACGCGTTCTTCGCCGTGCTCCTGCTCGCCGCGGCGGTCGCCATCGACCTCGTGGCCCGGCGGAACCTGCGCAGGGCCGCGTCCGGCGCGGTCGCCATCGGCACGATCCTCGTCGTGCTGCTTCTCAATCTCTCTCCGTCGCTGCTCTACTGGCAGTCGCACGGGCGGAACCCGAAGGCGATTCCCCGGGGCGTCCTCGACACCGAGTACCTCGGCCTCCGGGTTTCGCAGCTCGTCCTTCCGCGCCACGACCACCGGATCGCGTCCCTCGCCGAGGTCCAGGCCCGGAGCGACCGCAACAGCCCCGTACCCTCGGAAGCCGGCCAGCAGCTCGGCATCGTCGGCGCGGTCGGCTTCGTCGGCATCCTCGTGTTCACGCTGAGCCGCCTGCTCCGTCGCCGTCGCGATGACGACCCGGCGCGCGGCCCTCCGTCGCTGGGCACCCGGACCGAGATCGTCCAGCGGCTCGGAGTCCTCACCGTGGTGGCGGTCGTCGTCGCCACGGTGAGCGGCTTCTCGGTGCTCATCGCGTCCGCCGGGTTGCGGTTCATCCGGTCGTACAACCGCCTGTCGGTGTTCATCGCGTTCTTCGCGCTGGTCGCGGTGGCCTTCGCGCTCGATTGGCTCATCGCACGGCTACCGCGCTGGCACGGTCGCGCTGTCCTCGCAGGCGTCCTGTGCGTCGCGGTGCTCGGGATCGGCATCGTCGACCAGACGTCGTCCGCCGACGTGCCCGACTACCGCGCCCTCGAGCACGCATGGAACAGCGACGACGCGTTCATGCGCCGCATCGAAACGGACCTCGGACCGGGCGCGGCGGTGTTCCAGCTGCCGTACGTCTTCTTCCCCGAAGCGGGTGCGATCGCGGGAACCGGCCCGTACGACCAGGTACGGGGCTGGCTCCACGCCGATTCGCTGCGGTGGAGCTGGGGCGCGGTGCGCGGCCGCGAAGGCGACTGGATGGGGGCAGTCGTGCGGCTGCCGACTGCGGACGCGCTCGACGCGCTGACGGCAGTGGGCTTTTCCGGCCTGATGATCGACCGCGCCGGCTACGACGACCAGGGCGCGTTGATCCAGTTCGGCTACACGACGACATTGGGGCAGGATCCGCTCGTCAGCGCGGACGGGCGACTGCTGTTCTACGACCTGCGTCCATGGGCGGACGGGTTGCGCGCGCGGTTGAGCCCCGCGCAGATCGACGAGCTGCGGCGCAAGACCCTGGCGGCGCGAGCGGACCCGTTCGGAGCTCTGAACTGAGCGCGGTCTGACTACCCTGTCGGCAATGTCTACGCACGCAGCGGGCGTTGACCCGTTCGCGGAGGACGAGGACCAGCAAGCCCTGCGGAAGCTCGCGCGCGACGTCGCCGAGCGCGAGCTGGCCCCGAACGCCCGACATTGGGACGAGACCGAGGAGTTCCCCGAGGCGTCCTGGGACGCGCTCCGTAAGGCCGACCTGTTCGGGATCACCGTCGGCGAGCAGTACGGCGGCATGGGCATGGGCGACGTCGAAGCCGCCATCGCGCTGGAGGAGCTCGCTCGGGTCGACGTGTCGAGCGCGATCCTCGCCCAGCTCATCTACAACGGGCCGCCGCGGGCGGTCGAGCACCTCGGCAACGAGGCACTCAAGGACCGCTGGCTGCCGGTCGCGGCCTCCGGTGAGGGGCTCTTCTGCATCGGCATCAGCGAGAGCGAGGCTGGGTCCGCCGTCAACCACATGCGCGCGCGCCTCACGCCCGACGGCGACGGCTACCGGCTCAATGCGTACAAGAACTACGTCACGGGCGGGCACAAAGCGGCCGCGTGCCTCGTGTGGTGCCGTTTCCCGGGCAGCGAAGGATCGAAGGGCATCGGCGCGGTCATGGTCGACCTGCAATCCGACGGCGTCACGTGCGCGGGGACCCACGTGAAGATGGGCCTGCGGGGAACGAGCGAAGCCGAGCTCGCGTTCGACGACGTCTATGTCGCGCCCGAAGACGTCCTCCTCGACGGTGATCCGTCCAACAGCGAGGCGTTCAAGACGCTCATCTCCCACCTCAACCACGAGCGGTGCGGGAACGCGGCCATGTGCATCGGCGCCGCGCAGGGCGCGCTCGAGTACGCGGTGCGGTACATCAACGAGCGCGTCGTCGGCGGTCGGCCGCTTGCCG
This sequence comes from Actinomycetota bacterium, assembly GCA_030948625.1. Classification (GTDB taxonomy): domain Bacteria; phylum Actinomycetota; class Acidimicrobiia; order IMCC26256; family JACDBD01; genus JALZAA01. The sequence goes on along the minus strand of JALZAA010000429.1, from coordinate 4,043 downwards.
AGCTCCAGGGGCTGCAGTGGAAGGTCGCCGACATGGCGACGCAGCTCGACGCCGCCCGGCTGCTGCTGTTGCGCGCGCTGCACCTCGCCGGACCGGCCGGCACGCCGCCGGCGCTGGAGACGGCCATGGCCAAGGCGGCCGCCAACCTGACCGCGAAGTACGTGTGCGACGAGGCCATCCAGCTGCTCGGCGGCTACGGGTACAGCCGCGAATTTCCCGTCGAGCGCGCCTACCGCGACATCCGCGGGCTGTGCATCGGCGCCGGCACGGTGGAGATCCAGCGCAACTACATCGGCTCGCAGGTGGTCAAGGGCGCCACCACGGTCAGCCCGGGGTGGAGAAACCCGCTCGCCGGCGCGTGACACTGCGGCCGACGTACCGCCATCCGCGGGCGCGCGACTACCTGGCGCCGGGCGGCCCGTGGGACATCGGCTCGCTCGACGACCTGGTGTCCGACGCGGCTCGACGCGCACGAGGCGATCTGGTCGTCGACGACTCGGCCGATGTTCGGCTCGACGGCGCCGCACTCGAGGAGACGGTCGCCGCGCTGGCGGGCGGTCTCCGCGCCGCCGGGGTGCGCCGGCGCGACATCGTCGCCTGGCAGTCGCCCAACTGGCACGAGGCCGTGCTCCTGTACCGCGCGTGCTGGCGTCTGGGCGCGATCGCGGCGCCGGTGCACCACCAGGCGGGAGTGGCCGAGGTGGAAGGAATGCTCGCGGCGCTCGACCCTCGCGTGTGGCTTCCTGCCGAGGAGGTACGTGGTCCGAGCGCGCGCTTTGCCAAGCTGCTCGAACCGGGGGCGCCGGTGACCCGGTCGGCGGCCCGGCCGAGCGACGTGGCGGTGGCGTTGTTCACGTCCGGCTCGACGGGCGAGCCGAAGGCGGCGCTGCACACACAGCGCGGGCTCGCGTACAAGGCGCGCGTGATGATCGGGGCGCACGAGCTCACGCCGGACGACTCGATCCTCATGCCGGCACCGCTCGCGCACGTGTCCGGCCTGCTCAACGCGGTGCTCATCCCCGGCGTGCTTCCCATGCGCGCCGTGCTCATGGCGAAATGGAGCCCGCAGGCCGCGCTCGACACGATCGAGCGCGAGCGGATCACGTTCATGATCGGTCCCCCGACCTTCTTCGTCGGGCTCATGTCGGCGCCCGAGTTCGCTCCGGAGCGCGTGGAGAGCTTGCGGCTGGTCTCGAGTGGCGGAGCCGGGGTGACGGCCGCTTTTGTGGACGAGGCGAGTGCCGCCTTCGGTGCGCGCGTCAAGCGGACCTACGGCTCGACGGAGGCGCCCACGGTGACGACGAGCTTTGCGCCCGACCCCGTCGAGCGCGCCCGCGTCACCGACGGTCGCGCCACCGGCACGGTGGAGCTGCGCGTGAGCGACCCTGCGACGGGACGCCAAGTCGCGGCCGGCGAGTCGGGCGAGCTCTGGCTCCGGGGACCGGAGCTGTTCGTCGGCTACGCGGATCGTGAGCAGACCCGCGCTGCGATCCAGCGGGGCTGGTTCCGCACCGGCGACCTGGCGACCGTCGATCCCGACGGGTGGTTGACGATCGTCGGTCGCATCAAGGACGTCATCATCCGGGCCGGCGAGAACATCGCCGCCGCCGAGGTCGAGGGCATCCTCGAGGCGCACCCGGACGTCCGCCAGGCCGCGGTGGTCGGCGAGCCCGACGCGCGGCTGGGGGAGCGCGTGTGCGCATTCGTGGTGGCGTCCGCCCCGTTCGACCTCGTCGCGTGCCGCGCCTGGTTCGAGCACGAGGGCGTGGCCGTGTTCAAGACACCGGAGCGTGTCGTGCAGATCGACGAGCTCCCGCTCATGGCTGCCGGCAAACCCGACCGTGCGGCGCTGAAGAAGCTCGCCGAGAGTTGATCAGCGGCGCGTCAGGTGTTTGGGGTTCTCGACATCGCTTGCGCGGCAGTTCTTCGGCGCGTTCACGGGATCGCAGCCGGCGGGGGTGCCGCCGGGGATCTGCACGACGTAGTCACCGCCGATCGCCGGCACGGGCACCTCGAAGTCGGTGCTGACGATCTGGGCGCCGCTCCGGAGCGCGATGTCGCGGCGCGTGACGTCGTGCGCACGAGCCTGGACGAGGTCGGCGTCGGCGCGCGTCCGCACGATGAAGCCGTCCTTGACCAGCTGCTGGATCCTCTGCTCGTCCGGATCGTCCATCTTGACGACCGCGGCGGCCGCCGAGCCCTCGCCGTCGGTCGTGACGAACATCGCTCGACGCTGCAGCGAGCGGTGACCCTGGAGAAAGGTGGCGCGGGTCGCTCCGCCGGTGTTGAGGGCCACGATGATCTTGCCCCGCGTCGTGCCGAGCGTCGGCCAGCCCTTTTGCCGCACCGCATCGCGAAGCGTCGTCGAGTTGCCACGCACGCTGTCCGGCGTGATCAGCTGACGTCCGAGCGAGGAGCGAACTACCGCGTCGAGCTGGTCGAGGCCTGCCGCGTCGAAGTCGCGCAGGCTGGGATCGATCACGCGGTCGACCGCGTCGGTCTTCGGCTCGATCAAGATGAAGATCGGGACGTGGCCGGGATGCGCCTCGGACCACGTTCGAGTCACCTGGAGGCACTGCGCCAGCGGCGTGCAGTTGCTCGTCGCGTCGACGACAGGTGTGTGGACGACCGGGAACTGCCCGTCGGGCGCGTTCACGACATCGATCTCGAAGCCGCGGACCCCCTGGCTCTCGAGCTGCTGGTCGAGCGGGGCGTGCGTGTACTGCGTGGTGTCCGACGCCGGGATCGGGACGTCCTGCTGGATGTGGTAGCTGTTGTGCGTCGCCAGGACCTGCACCTGGTTGAGCCGAAGCGTGTTGTCGAGCGGGTACGCAGCCGGCTTCTTCTCCTCTCCGGTGAAGAGCCAAATAGCCGCCGCCACGACAACGACAACCGCGACGATCACGATGCCCGCGAGAACCCAGAATCGTCTCCCGCTCGCCATGCGCCGCGACCCGTCAGATCACGCTGCGGCCTGCCTCCACGCGCGGGCGGAGCAGGTCGGCCAGCCGTTGCCGGTGAAAGGACGCGTCGCCGAAGCTCACCTGGTCGAGCTGGGCGCGCTTGAGGAAGAGGTGCATGTCGTGCTCCCAGGTGAAGCCGATACCGCCGTGCACCTGGAGCGCGGACGCCATGACGCGCTTCGACGCGTCGGAGCACCAGACCTTCGCCGTGGACGCGGCAACCGATGCGTCCTCGTGCCCGGCGCCGATGCACCACGCGGCCCAGTACGCACTGGAGCGCATGCCCTCGACGTCGACGAGCATGTCGGCGCACCGGTGTTTGACCGCTTGGAAGCTGCCGATGGGTCGCCCGAACTGCACACGGTCCTTGGCGTACTCGACGGCCATGTCCATGGCCCGGGACGCGCCACCGAGCATCTCCACCGCCGCGAACGTCGCGCCTCGGTCGAGCAGGGCGTCGACCGAATCGGCGCCGCCGAGACGCACCGACGGTGTGTCGTCGAAGCGCAGCCAGCCGAGCTCGCGCGTCATGTCCATGGCAGGCTCGCGTCCGGGCCGCTGCTGCTCGGCGAGATCCACGGCGAAGAGCGCGGCGCCGTCGTCGGTCTCGGCAGTCACCACCGCGATCTCGGCCGACGGTGCGAACATCGTGGGGTCGGTGCTGCCGGTGAGCCGGTCCCCCGCCGCCACGTGCACGTCGCCACGCCCCCGCCGGCCCCAGGCCACGCAGCCGATCGCTTCTCCGCCTGCGAGCCGCTCGACCCAGTCGTGGCGTCCCGCGTGCTCGAGCGCCGCCAGCGCCAGGAGCGTCGACGCGAACGGTGCCGGCGCGACGTGGCGTCCGATCTCCTCGAGCAACACCGCCACCTCGACCGTCCCCAGACCCAGGCCACCTCGGTGCTCCGGTACCTCGACCGCGGTCCAGCCCTGTTCGACCATGGCCTTCCAGAGCCCGTCGTCGATGCCGCCTCCCGCGTCGACGACCGTGCGCACACGCGTCGGAGGTGCCAACCCGTCGAGCAGCTCCCGCGCGCCATCACGCAACGCGAGCTGATCCTCCGAAAGGTCGAAGTCCATGCG
>JALZAA010000397.1 GCA_030948625.1 Actinomycetota bacterium | reverse complement strand
GAGGAAGAGATGCGCGCGCTCGAGGCGCGCGCGTTCGCGAGTCAGGATCTCCAAGAGGGCCTCGCGGCGTTCACCGAGAAGCGTGCCCCCCGTTTCCGCGGGCGCTGATTCAGCGGCGCCGGAGCAGCCAGATCAGCGCCCCAGGAAGACCGACGAACGCCGCCAGCGTCGCGTCCGCGATGAATTGCGCGGCCATTCCCTGCATGCCGGCCTCTTCGGCCCCGAAGCGTGGCTCGATGCACTGGACGATCTCCAGCCCGGCGTCAGCGAATGCGTCCAGGTACTCGCCGTGCAGGTGCACGTGCTCGCGGACGAACGCGAGGTTGCCGTCGGCCGCCTCGAACAACGCCTGGCCTCCGGCGACCGACATGGCCGGATGGAGATCCGACAGCGCGATCGACCCACCCGGGCGCACGGCACGGGCGAGCTCGGCGACTGGGGCGCGCAGGTCGTCGAAGTGACCGAGCGCCAGCGCGCACACGGCGAGGTCGAACTCGCCGTCATCGACCGGCAGCTCGCGCAGATCGCCCTCCAGAAAGCGGGCTTCGGGTGCTCGGGCCCGTGCGAGCTCGAGCATCTCGGGAGATCCGTCCACTCCGGTGACCTCGTGGCCCCCTTCCAACAGGTGCGCGGTATGGCGGCCGGTGCCGCAGGCGGCGTCGAGGGCGCGGCCCGGAGGGAGCGCGTCGAGCAATCCCCAGACGAGCGGCTGCTCGACGGTGACCAGCGGGTTGCCGGGGCGGTCGTACGTCGCGGCCCATCGGGCGTAGCCGGCGCGTGGGTCCATCTCGGGCACATCGGCGCCGAGCCCGAACGTGCCCTCGCCCTCGGAACCGACAATGCGCCGCACCTCGTCGATGCGCGTCGCGGCCGTCTCGTCGTCGCCCTCCACGAGCGTGCGAAACAAGGCCAGACCCTCGACGGCCACGAGGAACTCACGAAGCCGGACATGTCGGACCACTGACTGAACGGTACCGGCGCGGCGCGCCGCCGCGCGTGTGAGAATCCGCGCGTCCGGTCACGCGAAGAGGGGGCACGCATGCCACGCAGATTCTCGGTCCGTCCGACGCTGACGCTGCGAGGAAGGAAGTTCAAGGGCCTGCGGGGGTGGGCCGGGAAGCCGCTGCACCCGCCGCTGACCGACATCCCGGTGGGCGCCTACATGCTCGTCGCGGTGTTCGACGTGATCTCACGAATCGCGGGCGACAACTCGACCATCGGTCGCGACTTCTTCATCTCGGGGACCCACGTGATCATCGCCGGCGCGATCGTCTCGCTCGCGACCGCGCTCACCGGGTTCTGGGACTGGCTGCGCTCGACCGAGCCGGGGAACCAGGCTCGCCGCACCGCGAACTTCCACATGGCGGTGATGCTCACGGTGACCGGGGTCGTTATCGTCGACATCGTGATCCGCTTGTTCCAATGGAGCAACCACGTCGCGACCACTCCGCTCGTGATGATCCTCTCGATCGTTGCGGGTGGTCTCACGACCCTGGGCGCTATGTACGGTGGCGAGCTCGTGTACGACTACGGCTTCAATGTCGAGACGGCCGGCGACCACCCGGTATGGCACGAGTCGGACGTCGACGTCTTCCCCGGCGAGAAGTAGCGCCGATGGCTCAGTAGTTGTTCGGGAGCACGCGTTCCAGATAGGTGTAGAAGACGAACAACACGGCGAGGAACGGGATCGCGCCGCCGAACCAGGTGGTCCAGCGCGGGTGGCGGTGGAACACCAGCCACCACAATCCGCCGACGGCCGCCGCGATCAGCCCCCAGAGGATCGCGGGCGCACGCGACTCGCGGCCGCCCGAGAGGCCCGTGTCGAGAACCAGCTTGGGGTGCACGGTTGCGGCCGGGAGCGGTGCCTGCGCATCGCTCAGCTTCGCCTTGACGACCAGACGCTCCGACGCCGAGTACCTGGGATGGCACGTCGTGAGCGTGAGCGTGGCCAGCGGCTCACCCGTTGCGGGGTCGGTCGTCGGGTCGAGGACCTCGGTCTGGTCAGGGTTGACGGTGAACGGATCTTCGGTGAGCTGGTAGTTCCAGGTTCCCGTCAGCGTGCGGACAGAGATCTTGTCGTTCTTCGCGAGCTGGTCGAGGTCACCGAACGGGGCGCCGTACGTCGTGCGGTGCCCGGCGATGGCGGCGTTCCCCACCTGTCCCGGGAGCGGGGAGCCCTCGTAGTGGCCCGGGCCCTTGCGGAGGTCGGGAACGCTCGTGCCCTCGACCACCACCTTGTCGACGCCGATCTTGCCGATCGTGATGACGCCGACCGGGTCGCCCTGCGCGGGTGGGCCGACGACCGCGGGCGCGGTCGTCGAGCTCGGTGTCGTGGAGCTCGGTGTCGTGGAAGGCTGGGTCTTGGCCAGCTCGCGCTGGAACTTGCTCTCGAGGTCCGATTGAGCGCGGGCCTCGTAGATCCCCGTGCCCCACAGCTGATAGCCGACGAACAGGAGGATGAGCACCCCAACCGCGATGAGGACACGGCCGATCGCCCCGATCACGGTGCGCACGACGGCAGAGGCTAGTTGGGAGGTGTGCGGACCCTCCTCATGCAGGCGGCACGCGGTTCGCCCAGGTCAGGGGCCGCTTCGTACACTCGGCAGGCATTTCCGCCCACCGGGGTGAAGCCGATGGAGGCTTGTGTGCCCCTCGTCGTCCGTCTCCGCTCTGCCGTTTGCCTGCTCGATCGGTTCCCCGCCCTCGCCGGCGTCGACCTGGATGTCGAAGCCGGTGAGGTGCTGTTGCTGTCGGGCGCGAACGGCTCGGGCAAGACGACGCTCCTGCGGCTGCTCGCCGGGTTGCACCGTTTGCACGGCGGGACGGGCGAGGTGTTGGGGCACGACCTGGCCGTCGACCGGCGCGGGGCGCGCCGCGAGATCGGCCTGCTCGGGCACGACACCGGCTGCTACGACGACCTGACGGTCCGCGAGAACCTCCGCTTTGCTGCCCGGGCCGCCGGTCGCGACGCCGCCGCGTCGGACGCTGCGCTCCAACGGGTCGGCCTCACGGCCCAGGCCGGCGTTGTGCACGGCCGGCTTTCCGCGGGCCAGCGGAGGCGGCTGGCGCTGGCGGTCACCCTGGCGCGAGATCCCCGGCTGTTGCTGCTCGACGAGCCCCACGCCGGCCTCGACGCCGCCGGCCGCGCCGTGCTCGACGCCGTCGTCGCGTCGTCACCGGCCGAGGGCCGAACCGTTCTCCTCGCCTCGCACGAGCTGGACCGCGCCCGCGCCCTCGCCAACCGCGAGGTCGTGCTCGCGGGGGGCGTCACTCATTTTGGCGTCGCAGAGCCCGGATTATTGGGGTTGAGTGACGCCAAAACCGAAAGCGAGAAAGAAGCGGTGACGCGGTGAGCCTGTGGCGGGAGGCGCTGCTCGTCGCGGGGAAGGACCTGCGGATCGAAGCACGGTCGCGCGTGACGCTGTACCAGATCCTCCCGTTCGGGGTCGTCGTCGTGCTCCTATTCGCGTTCGCGCTCGACCCGAGCCGCGGGGTGCTGCCGCGAGTCGCGCCGGGACTGTTCTGGGTGGCCGTGCTCCTGGCGGCGTTGCTCGCGGTGTCGCGCGCCTTCACGATCGAAACGGAGAACGCGGCGCGCGACGCTCTGCGGCTGTCCGGCCTCGACAGCAGCGCCGTGTTCCTCGGCAAGGCCGCGGCGATCGCGACCGAGCTCGTCGTCCTCGAGATCGTGCTGGGCGCGGGCGTGGCGTTGCTCTACGACGTCGAGTTGCGGTCGCTCGGCCTCCTTCTCGCCACGGCCGTCGCCGCGACCGCCGGCATCGCCGCCACCGGTACCCTCTACGGCGTTCTGGCTGCGGGCTTGCGGGTGCGCGAGACGCTCGTCCCGGTGTTGCTGCTGCCGGTGGTGGCGCCGGTGATGCTCGGGGCGACCCGGGCCTGGGAAGCAGGTCTCGAGGCCTCACCCTCCGAGGGGTGGCCGTGGGTGGCGCTGCTGGCGCTGTTCGCCGTCCTGTACACGACGATCGGGATGCTGGCCTTCGGGCCGCTCCTGGAGGAAGCATGAACGAGCCCGGTCTCCTGAACCGGCGACTCGCCACCGCGCTCGGCTGGTCGTCGCTCCTCGCACTCGGTGTGCTCGCCGTGCTCGGCCTGTGGATCGCGCCACCCGACGCGGTGCAGCGCGACGCCCAGCGGCTGATGTACCTGCACGTGCCGGCGGCGTGGCTCGCGTACCTCGCGTTCGGGGTCACCGCCCTCGCCTCGGCGCTGTACCTGTGGCGCCGGACGCGCTCGGCGGTGTGGGACCGGATCGCGGGAGCGTCCGCCGAGATCGGCGTCGTGTTCACCGCGCTGACGCTCGTGCTCGGGTCCCTGTGGGGCCGGCCCGTGTGGGGCATCTGGTGGGCCTGGGACGCCCGCCTCGTCACGACGGCTGTCCTCTTCTTCCTGTACGTCGGCTACCTCGCGCTCCGGCGCATCCCCGGGCCCGGCCGCGCCAACCGGTGCGCCATCGCGGCGCTGATCGCGTTCGTCGACGTGCCGATCGTGCATTTCTCGGTCGACTGGTGGCGGACGCTGCACCAGGAGGGGACCGTCTTCAACGAGGAGCTGAAGGCGAACATCCACGGCACGATGGCGTTCACGCTGTTCTGGGGCGTGCTCGCGTTCACGCTCGTCTACGTCTATCTCCTGGACCGCCGCTACCGTCTCGAAGCACTCGAGGAAAGCCGCGACGAGCGCGAGCTCGAGCAGGCGATCGCGGAGCGGATTGCGTCGGGGGAGTCCGGGCCCTCGAGCGGTACGGGCGAGCTCGTCGACTCGGGAGCGCCGCGATGACCGACGCCGGCTTCGTCGTCACCGGCTGGGTGCTGACGGCGGGCGTTCTGGCGGCCTACTGGGCGTCGATCGCGCGGCGCACGCGGCGGGCTCGGCGCAGCCTGCCGCCGGGCAAGCCCACGCGCCAGTGACCGCCACCGACACCGCGCCGCCGCCGACGCCGCGCCCCACGACTCCGCGGCGCTCTCGGGCGAAGCGACGTGCCATCGTCGCAGCGGCGGTGTGCGTGCTCGCGATCGTGACGATCATCGTGCTCGGGGTCGTGCTGTCGAAGAACGTCGTGTACTTCCGCACGGTCTCCGAAGCCGTCGCCCAGCGTTCGCACGAGGGCAGCGACCGCTTGCGAGTCGCCGGCGCGGTGGTTCCGGGCACGGTTGCGGAGACGCGCCAAGGCGTGCAGTTCGACATCACGGACGGCAAGAAGACCATCGCGATCCTGCACAGGGGCGACCCGCCGAGCCTGTTCAAGGACGGCGCGCCGGTCGTGTGCGAGGGCAATTGGAGCAAGGGCGCCGCGTTCGACTCGGACCGCATCCTCATCAAGCACGGCAACGAGTACAAGCCCCCCGACGTCAACAACACCAAGGCCAAACAGTGACCGTGCGGACGAGCTCCTGCGAGGGAGCCTTGTGAAGGCCTCGCTGGGCGTGCTCGCGCTCGCGCTCGGCGCGAGCGGCGCGGTGCTCGGCATCGGCACGCTGGGTGTCGGGCTGGCCCGCCGTGACGAGCGCCTGCTGCGCGCGGGACGGCGCTACGTGTTCGTGGTGCTCGTGGCTGCGCTGCTCGCGGCGGCGGTGATGGAGTGGGCGCTGCTCACCCACGACTTCTCGATCAAGTACGTCGCCGAGAACAACGCGCGCGCCACGCCGCTGCTGTACACGATCACCGGTCTCTGGGCGGCGCTCGAGGGGTCGATCCTGCTGTGGGGGCTCGTGCTCGGCGGGTACCTCGCCTTCGTCGTCCACAAGTTCCGCAACCGCGCCGCCGACCCACTCGTGGCGTGGGCGACGCTCGTGGGACTCGTGGTGGCCCTGTTCTTCTTCGGGCTGATGCTCGGGCCCGCCAACCCGTTCAAGACGTTGGCCAACGCGCCGCTCGACGGGCAGGGACCGAACCCGCTGCTCCAGAACCACCCGCTCATGGCGTTCCACCCGCCGATGCTCTACCTCGGGTACGTCGGCTTCACGGTGCCGTTCTCGTTCGCGATCGCGTCGCTGGTGACAGGCCGGTTCGGGGAAGGTTGGCTGGCCGAGACGCGCCGGGCGACGCTCGTCGCATGGGGCTTCCTGACCGTCGGGATCATCCTCGGCGCGTGGTGGAGCTACGAGGTCCTCGGCTGGGGCGGGTACTGGGCATGGGACCCGGTCGAGAACGCGTCGCTGCTGCCGTGGCTGACGGCGACCGCGTTCATCCACTCGGTGGTCGTGCAGGAGCGCCGGGGCATGTTGCGGGTCTGGAACCTCTCGCTCGTGATCGCGACCTTCTGTCTCACGATCCTCGGGACGTTCCTCACCCGCTCCGGGATCCTGAACTCCGTCCACTCCTTCACGCAGTCGGCCATCGGGCCGACGTTGCTCGTGTTCCTCGGCGTCGTCGCCGCCACCGGCATCGGGTTGATCGCCTGGCGTGGTGATCGGTTGCGAGCCCCGGGCCGCATCGACTCGCCCGTGTCCCGTGAGTCGGCGTTCCTTGCCAACAACCTGCTGTTCGCAGCGCTTGCATTCGTCGTGCTGCTCGGCACGGTGTACCCGCTCATCGCCGAAGCGCTCCAGGGGCGGCAGCTCTCCGTCGGCGAGCCGTACTTCAACCGCATGACCACGCCGATCGGCATCGCGCTGCTGTTCCTCATGGCGGCCGCCCCTGCGCTCCCGTGGCGGCAGACGAGCCGGGAGGTCTTGCGCGACCGCTTGCTCGTGTCGGCGTGGGTCGGCGCACTGACCATGGTCGTGGCCGTCGCGCTCGGTGCGCGCGAGCTCGCTCAGGTGCTCGCCTTCGGTCTCGGCGGGTTCGCCGTCGCCGGCATCGCGCGCCAGTTCGCGGTCGGGACCCGTGGCCGGCGGCGGGCGTCGGGCGAGGCGTGGCCGCTCGCACTCGCGCGCACCGTGCGGAGCAACCCGCGCCTGTACGGCGGCCTCGTCGTGCACGTGGGCGTGGTGATCGTCGCCATCGCGATCGCGGCGTCGTCCGGGTACTCCACGAAGCGCGAGGTCCGCCTCCGCGAGGGGCAGTCGGCCGGCGTGCGGGGATACACGCTCACGTACGTCGGATCCCACGAGAACCGCACGGGCCAGAAGAACACGGTCTCGGCCGATGTGCGCATCAAGCGGGGCGGTGACGATCTCGGCACCTATGCGCCCGCGATCTCCACGTTCCGGAACGCGGCGCAGGGGATCGGGACACCCTCGGTGCGCACGGGCTGGCGCGAGGACCTGTACCTCACGCTGATCTCGTCGCCCAACGAGCAGGGCCGCGTGACGATCGGCGTGGCCGTGAACCCGATGGTGATGTGGCTGTGGGTCGGCGGCGGCGTGATGGCGCTCGGCACCCTCGTCGCGCTGTCACCCGGCCTGCGCCGGCGGGCGCGACCGACCGAGACCGAGGGTGAGCCCGTCCCCGTCGAGCCGGCGCTGCGCGAGCGGGAGGAGGCCCTGACGTGAGGCACCGGGCGCGCTGGATCGCGCTCGCCGTGGGCGCCTTCGTCGCGGTGTTGGCGGTCGTGCTCGCCACCCAGGTCGGGACCGATCCCCGAGCCGACACCAACCGGAGCCACCTCGTCGGCAAGGACGCGCCCGCCTTCGACCTCCCGACGCTCGACGGCAGCCAGGTGCGCTCGAACGAGCTTGCCGGCAAGGTCGTCGTCGTCAACTTCTGGAACTCGTGGTGCCTGCCGTGCCAGCAGGAGCACGGAGCACTCGTCGAGTTCGCGCGCAGGCACGCCGGCGACCCGAGCTTCGTGATGATCGGCATCGTCCGCGACGACACCGAATCCGCGATCCGTCGATACGTCGACGAGGAGGGCGTCACGTACACGGTCGCGTTCGATCCCGGCGGGCGCGCCTCCCTCGACTTCGGCACCCGGGGCCAGCCGGAGACGTACGCGATCTCGCCTGACGGCGTCGTCCAGGGCGCGCAGATCGGGCCGTCGAGCGTGGCGCTGCTCGAGAGGCTCTACGCAGCCGCAGGAGGGAGACCGTGAGCCGCCGGGCGCTGGCCTGGGGTGCGCTGGTCGCGGTGGTCGTGATCACGCTCGCGATCGTCGCCTGGCCGCGCGGCGGCCACCCGTCCGACGCCAGCCGCGTGCGCACCCTCAGCTCCGAGTTGCGCTGTCCCGACTGCGAGGGGCAGTCGATCGAGCAGAGCTCGACCGAGACCGCGCGCGCTGCTCGGGACGACATCCGCCGGCGAGTCGCGGCCGGTCAGAGCGACGCCGACATCCGCCAGGCCTACATCGACAAGTTCGGGGACTCGATCCTGCTCAAGCCCGAGGGCGGCGGCCTCGGCATCATCGTCTGGGGGCTGCCGGCGGCCGCGATCGTGCTCGCGGGCGGCGGTCTCGTGATCGCGCTGCGACGCTGGCGGCGCGAGCCGCACCTGCACCCCACGGACGCCGACCGCGAGCTCGTCGGCCGGGCTCGGCCGTGAGCACGAAACTGGATCCGGAAGAGCGGCAGGAGCTCGAGCACGAGCGCGACTTCCTGCTCAAGTCGCTCGACGACCTCGAGGGCGAACGCTCGGCCGGCAACATCGACGACGAGTCGTACACCGAGCTGCACGACGACTACACGGCGCGCGCCGCGGCCACGATCCGCGCATTGCGCGACGGCGTCGATGCCCGCCCCGCGCCCCCGCCCAGCTCGTGGCGACGCCGCGGCCTCGTCATCGGGGGCATCGTCGTCCTCGCCGTGTTGGCGTCGGTGACGCTCGCCGCCGCGCTGGGCGCCCGCCTCCCCGGGCAGACATCCTCGGGAAACGTCCCGTCGGCGTCGGCCACCCGTGACCAGCGGAAGTCGCGGCTGGAGGCGGCGGTCCAAGCGAACCCGAACGACGTGACCGTCCGGCTCGCGCTGGCGCGGTTCCTCGAGGAGTCGGGCGACACGGTGGGCTCCCTGAAGCAGCTGGACCAGGCGGTCCAGGTCGCCCCCGACAACGCCGACGCGCTGGCGGACGCGGGCCGGGTTCGGTTCATCGTCGCCGGTCAGGTGCCGAGCCCCGACGCACAGAGCCAGCTCGTGACGAGCGCCCGCGCGTTGCTGGACCGGGCGGTGCAGGCGAATCCCGACCATGCCGAGGCGCACTTCTACCGCGCTGTCCTCCTGCTCGACGGGTTCAAGGAGGTCGACGCCGCCGTTGCCGACTTCCAGCGCTACCTCGTGCTGGCACCCGATGGCCCGTTCGCGACCCAGGCCCGGAACGCGCTGGCGCAGTCGCTCGAACGGGCGCCCGGCTCGGGTACGGTGCCTCCGTAATGGCACAGCCCCCCGAGCACGAGATCAACGACGACGCCATCTACCGCGTCACGATCGCCACCGACCGCGGGACCATCGTGATGGAGCTCGACCCGCAGCTGGCGCCGAACACGGTCAACAACTTCGTCGGACTCGCCCGCCGCGGCTACTACGACAACCTCGCGTTCCACCGCGTCGTCCCCGAGTTCGTGATCCAGGGCGGCGATCCCGAGGGCACCGGACGCGGCGGTCCCGGGTACCAGTTCGCCGACGAGCCCGTGCGCGGCGACTACACGCTCGGCGCAGTGGCGATGGCGAACGCCGGACCCGACACGAACGGCTCGCAGTTCTTCGTCTGCATCGACGACTGCACGACTAAGCTCCAGAAGAACTACAACCTCTTCGGCTACGTGGTCGACGGCATCGACGTCGCCCAGGAGACACAGGTCGGCGACGTGATGCAATCCGTCCGCGTCGAGGAGACGCCGCGGGACTGATGGACGCCGGGCTGTTCGGTCCCGACAGCGTGGCGTGGCGACTGCACGCCGACCCGTCGACGTTGCTCTCGGCCATGCGCGCGTTGCTCGTGCAGGCGCTCGAGCCGCGGGCGATGGCCGGCGTCATCCAGCACAGCGATTACAAGGCCGACCCGTGGGCGCGCCTGAACCGCACGTTCAAGTTCGTGCTCGACACCACCTACGGCGACACTCCGACGGCGGAGGCGGCGGCCGCGGCGATCCGCCGCATCCACGACCACGTGCACGGTGTCGATCCGGTCACGGGTCGCGCCTACTCCGCGCACGATCCCGATCTGTTGCTGTGGATCCACGCCGTCGAGGTGCACTCCGTGGTGTTCGCCTACCGGCGGTACGCGGGCCGTCTCGGCGACGCCGACGCCGATCGATACGTCGATGAGATGGCGCGGGTCGCCGAGCTCGTCGGGCTGCCCGCGTCGATGGCGCCGCGTTCGATGGGGGAGCTGCGCGACTACCTCCGCGGGGTCGAAGGCCTTCAGGCGACGGAAGGTGCCCGCGAGAGCATGCGCTTCATCCTGTACCCACCGATGCCGTTGCCGCTCCGTCCGCTGTGGGTCATCCCGGTGACGGCGACGCTGGGGATCCTCCCGCGGGTGGCGCGCCGCGCCTACGGCCTGCCGTGGCCGCACCCGGCGACGCCGTCGGTGCGAGCCGCGGCCTTCGCCCTCACGCGCTTCCTCAACGCGCTCCCGTTCGAGGCCCCGGAGATCCGCGACGCGAAGACCCGCCTCGCTGCCGTCGCCTGAGCGGTCTTACGCGGCTGCGTCGACGAGGCCGTAGCGGCGGCGGATCCAGCGTTCGGCCGTCCCGAACAGCAACGCGTCGACGAGGATGCCGATGACCAGGATCACGATCATCACCGAGATGACGCCGGGCGAATCGGCGAGCTGGCGGTTCGCGTCGAGCTGCTGACCGAGCGAGAACTTGCCGCCGATCAGCACGATCAGCTCACCCGCCAACAGGCTGCGCCACGCGAACGCCCACCCCTGCTTCAGGCCGCCGACGAACGACGGCAGCGCAGCGGGCAGGATCACGTATCGGAACGCGCTCCAACGACGCGCGCCGAGCACGCGCCCGGCCCGGAGCAGGATCGGTTGGATGTGGTCGATGCCACCGATGAGCCCGTTGGCGATCGACGGTGCCGCGCCGAGCACCACCACGAAGAAGATTGCGCCCTCGTCCAGCTTGAACAGCAGGATGGCCAGCGGGAACCAGGCCACCGACGGCATCGTCTGGAGCCCCGTGATGAGCGAGCCGATGGCCGACCGCAGCACTCGGTTGCGCGCGACGAGCGCGCCGATGACGGTTCCGATCACGAGTGCGAAGGCGAATCCCCGGAAGCCGCGCTGAAGAGTCGTCCACGCTGCGTCCATGTTGGTGCCGAAGTTCTCGACGAACGAGTCCCAGACTTTGCGGGGGCCGGGCAACACGTACTCGGGCTTCCAGCCGCTCCACACGACCAGCTGCCAGACGAGCAGCACGATCGCGACGGCCAGCAGCTTGGGCCACGCCGCCGACCAGATGCGCGCGGCGAGGCTCGGCCGCGACGGCAACGCCGTGTCGAGGTGGTCGATGCCCGCCAGCTCCTGATCGAGCAGGTCGGTGCCGGCGGAATCGTTCTCACGTGTCGCCATGGCGGCGCACCTCCTGTCGCAGCCGGTCGGTGATGCCGGCGGCGAGGTCGGCCACTGGATGCGACTCGATCCGTCGGGGGCGCGGGATGTCGACGGGGAACTCGGCGACCACGCGGCCCGGGCGACTCGACAACAGCACGACGCGGTCGCCGAGCCGGACGGCCTCGCGCACGTTGTGGGTGACGAAGAGGATCGTCAGGCCCTGCTCGCGCCAGAGGCGCTCGATCTCGTCGTGCAGCAGGTCGCGGGTCATCGCGTCGAGCGCGCCGAAGGGCTCGTCCATGAGCACGATGTCGGCGCCTTGGGCGAGCGCTCGAGCCAGCTGGACCCGCTGGCGCATGCCGCCGGACAGCTCGTGGGGGAGCTTGCGCTCGAAGCCCTCGAGGTGGACGAGCGCAAGCAGCTCACGCACGCGGGCTCGCCGCTTCACCTTCGGGACCCGTTGCAGCTTCAGTGCCAGCTCGACGTTGCCCTGGGCCGTGAGCCACGGGAACAGTGCAGCCTCCTGGAACATGAGCGTGGTGCGGCCGTGGACCGCGACCGTTCCCGCGGTGGCGCTGTCGAGGCCGGCGACGAGGTTCAGCAGCGTCGACTTGCCGCAGCCTGACGCACCGAGCAGGCAGACGAACTCGCCCGACGCGACGTCGAGCGAGATCTTGTCGAGCGCGGGCACGGCATCGCCGGCGTGGCCGTAGACCTTGCTGGCGCCGAGCAGGTGAATGGACGCGTCGGAGCCGGCTCCGGGCGGGGGGAGTTCCGGAGCCGGCTCGCCGACACGAGGCAGGGTGGTGTCAGGTCGGGTCATGCTTTGACCGTCGGCTCTCCTTGCTGCTTGAGCACCTGGTTCAGGAGCTTGAGGCTGTAGATGCCCTTCAGGTCGACCGGCTTCAAGAGCCCGGCCGCCTGCGCGTCCTTCGCCGACTTCCGCAGCGACGACGCGATCGGGTCGTTCGTGAACACGAGGTTGTTGAAAGATGCGGTGATGAGCTCGGGCGCGATCGGCTTGCCCGTTGCCTTGTCGATGCCCTGGCCCACGAGCTGCTCGGCGCGCGTCGTGTCGTTCTTGATGAGGTCGTTGGCCGCGACCTGGCCCTCGAGGAGCTTCTTCACCGCATCGGGGTGGTCCTTGAGGAACTGCGTACGCACGACCAGCTGCGTCGTCACGTAGCGCCCTTCGGGCCACAGCTTGCGCTCGTCGACGAGGACCTTGCCGCCGCCCTCTTGGACGAGGCGCGTCGCCCATGGCTCGGGCACCCAGGCGCCGTCGATCTGACCCTGCTTGAACAGGTCGAGGGTCTGGGCGTTCTCCTGGGGCACGATCGACACGTCGCCGCCGCCCGCGGTGTCGGTCTTCAGGCCCTTCTGTTTCAGGTAGGTCCGCAACGCGACGTCCTGCGTGTTGCCGAGCTGCGGGCTGGCGACCTTCTTGCCCTTGAGATCCTTGACGCCCTTGATGCCCGGCTTCACGACCAGGAAGGCACCGCCGGACGTCGCGCCCGAGACGATGCGAATGGCCTCGCCGTTCGACTGTGCATAGGCGTTGATCGCCGGGTTGGGGCCGATGTACGTGGCGTCGATGGCGTCCGAGTTCAGGGCCTCGATCGCGGCGGGGCCGGCGTTGAAGGTGCTCGTCTCGAGCTGCACGTTGTTGCCGAGCTTCTCCGTGAACAGGCCGCCCTCGACGCCGACGATCGCCGTCGCGTGGGTGACGTTCGGGAAGTAGCCGAGCCGCAGGGTGACGTTGCCCTGTTTCGGCGCGGCGCCGGCAGCGTTGGGGGCGACGAGGCCGATGGCGGCGATGGCGATCGCAGCCAGGGGGACGAGCCGGCGGATGGGGCGCATGGTCGGGGGGGACCTCCTGGGGGGAAGAGGAATCTCCGTAAATCTGATCGACAAGGT
>JALZAA010000135.1 GCA_030948625.1 Actinomycetota bacterium | reverse complement strand
GCACGCTCACGCTCGGCACCGACAACGGCTCCGCGTTCACCTCACGGGCGTTCCGCAAGCACCTGTCCGCCCGCGGAATCACGCACCGGCGCGGCGGCTACCGCGACCCCGAGAGCCAAGCCTTCATCGAGTCCTGGTTCGGGCGGCTCAAGCACCGGCTCATCTGGCGCAGCGAATTCGAGACCCTCGACCAAGCCCACCAAGCCATCGCCACCTACATCGACGACCACCACCACGACCGCCCGCACAGCGGGCTCAGCTACCGAACACCAACCGAAGTTCGCACCACCTGGCAAGAACCCCAATCCCTAACAACCGAAGCGACCTAAACCGACAACACCCACGGGGTCCAGGTCACCGACCTACCGTTCTGGCGCTCCGGTCCGCACGCCGACGTGCGATTTTCGGCGTGCGTGTTATGGCGCGCACGATCTGTTCGTCAGCCGTAGCTGCGAGATCGGCGCGTAACGCTCTGATCCCCGCACGCCAGAGACCGTGTGGCCGTACCATTCGGCAAGGCAAACGCAGACGCTAGCGAGGGTGAACGTCACCAGACCATAAGACACGCCGTAGGCAAGCCCTCGGAGGAAACGATGGACGAGTGGGCCGCGATCGATGCCGAACGGGCCGCGCTCGCCGATGTGCTCGCCCGTATCAGCGTCGAGCAGTGGGATGCGCAGTCGCTTTGCGATGCGTGGAAGGTCCGCGACGTTGTCGCGCACCTCATCGACGCGTACTCTGAGGTATCTCGTGACGGCTCTGAGCCGGTGGAGGTTGCGTGAAGGCAGGAAGTCCGAGGAAGCGAGCCAAGGCTGGGCTACCAGCGGAGCCGTGGGAGCGGCTCAGCCCGCCAGCGCAGAGCAACCGCCGTATCGCGCGGCGGTCGCACCGACCGGAACCAGTCCTCGAACCGCTCGCGCTCGCCCCGGTCGTCGCTCATGGTCTGCCTCCTCGTGGGTTCGGCCCGACGTTCCTCGACCACCAATCGGAACCGTCGGCTGTCACCTGGCTGCCGTCACCGCGTGTGAGTTCATAGGGCTCCGGCACGCCGAAGTCGACACCGATCGTGCGCGCCGCCATGGTCACCGCGTACCCCGGCCGCGGTTCGGGACGCTCCAAGAGACGCAACGCGCAGATCCCGAGGGCGTCGGTCATGTCGTCGTGCAGGCCCGGCCTCGTATCGATCGACAACAAGCCTGCCGACGTTTCGACGACCCGGACGGTCAACAATTCGTCGAGGATTTCGTGTCTGGTCGGCAAGTCGACGAGCCCGTCGCGCAACATCGTGTGCAACAACGTCGCCATCCGGTCGTTGACTGGCGCGCTGATCGGGTTCTCCTCCACCCGGATACCGCGACCTCGGAGCGATTCGATCATCGCGTACGCCTGCGACGGGTCGAAGTAGACGGCAGCGTTGTTGTACCGGCGGGCGAGCATCTCGACGCGGTCCTCGACTTTCCGTAACGGGACTTGGGCGCCACGGGACGGTTTGAACACGGCGACGTCGTCGAGGGCGACACGCCGCTCCCCGTCACGCGTTTCGGTGTGCGCGACGACGACCGCGGTGTTGTCGTACTTCACACCAATATCGACGCCGATCAAGTACCACCGGCCACGGACCGGCCGTGACGGCCAGGTCGTGAGCGTCGCGCACCGCGCCAGATTTTCGGCGGTGACCAAGTGGTCTTCGGCCTGAACCCAGCGGTTCTCCCACAGCCGGGCGAACGACCCTGCCGAGAGCCGCCGGCGTTCGCCTTCGATGTCGGCCGGTTCGATCCACGGAGCTGTGTCGTGGCAGTCCAACACGGCCCACGCCGGGTCGGCGAGCGCGTTCTCGTACAGCTCGTGCGAGAAATGCACCGGAGACGAGGCCGTCCCGATGACGATCACACGCCCCGTGGGGACTTTCGGCCAGCTGGTCGAGATCGCCTCGAAAAACTGGCGGGAGTTCGGCGTGTCCGCCCACGACGGCAACTCGTCGACGACCCACCACGCGCCGCGTCGACCCCAAGCGGACGGGGCGTCACTGCTCATGATTTCGATGTCGACGCCGACACCCGGGAAACGCACCCGGTTCGCCTCCACCGTCACGTACCCGACAAGGTCGGAACGGCGAGCCCACCCCGCGATCGCATCGGCCGCGAGGCGCGCCTGATCCCGGTCCGCGGCACAGAAAAACCCCCGTTCGCCCGGTTCGATGAGACCGCCCAACACCGCCGCGATCGTGAACCCGGCCGCGTCAGTCGTCTTCGAGTAGCCACGCGGCCTGCCGATCCAGAAGCGCCGCGCAGACGGTGACAGCGCGAGTACCTGCTCTGCGGCGTCGACCTGCACCGGACTCGCCGACTCGCCCCACGTCTTCTCGTTCTCGAGGACGAGCCCGGCCATGATCTCGCCCGCCCGAACATGAGCGCCGCCGTCCCCCGAAGCGGCCAGATCGCCGTCGAAGGAAGCCAGATTCCATCGCCACCGTTGGCCCGCTTCGCCTGGCTGCCCGACCTTCGATTTCCGGACCCCGATCGTGTCCGCGGCACGGCGGACCGTGCGAGCCGCGAACCCCTGCTCTTCGGCTAAACGCATGACATCCGCGGCGTCCTGAGACCCATCCAGAAACAAGGCGCGCAACCAGTTCGCAGCTTCCTCGGACCGTTTCACTGCTCCTCCTCGTCATCCCGAAGGTGGCCAACTTCATCCGAAGGGGCCAACTGTTTCGGCCCCTCACGGCGCCGTTCGACCGCTGCCCGACCCCGCGCCCTCAACGCGTCAATATCAACCACCGACCGCGCCGCATCCGCCTGCACGGACGCCAACTCCGCCTCGCTGCGCGGATCCAACCCCAGCCGCTGTCGCAGATCGTTCGCCAGGCGCTCGAACTGGGCAATGATCTTCGCCGACGCCGTCGGCACACCCTCCGAGTCGACGATCCCGTGCTCTGCGACCCAATTCCCCAACAACAAGCACCGGGCTTCAGCTCTCGCCCAAGCGTGCAACGCCTCCGGGAATTTCACGAGATCACCGCGCCGCTCCAACAAGCCAGTCATCAACTCGTCCGCGATCGGGTCGACAATGCGAAGCGCCGTCGCACCATGCGTGACGCTCATCTCGTTGTGCTTCGTGAACTGCGGCCACGAATACCCACGCCGGCCGACCTTGGAACGCGTGTCGACGTAGCCAGGCTCGCCCGGCTTCGGCCGGTCACCACGCCGTTGAACCTTGTCGTGAGCTTCCCCCGGTTCTCCGGACGGGTGCGTGTGGTGATCATGCAGCGGTGGTGCTCTCGTAGTCGACGGGGCTGCGCATCCCGATGAACGAGTGCCGTCGGGTCGGGTTGTAGAAGCACTCGA
>JALZAA010000326.1 GCA_030948625.1 Actinomycetota bacterium | reverse complement strand
ACCCCCGCCCCCGCGCCACTCCAGCGCGGCGAGCACGTTGTCCTCGATCGACAGCCAGCCATACGTCTGCACCCGCTGGAACGTGCGGCGCAGACCGGCTCGGGCGCGACGCGCCGCCGGCCAGCGGGTGATCTCGCCTCCGTCGAGCGTGACCCGGCCCGCGTCGGGCATGCGAACGCCCGACACGACGTCGAACAGCGTGGTCTTGCCGGCGCCGTTGGGACCGATGAGGCCGCAGACGTCACCGGCATCGACGGCGAGGTCGACGCCGGTGAGAGCGGCGATTCCGCCGAAGTGGACACTCACTCCCTCGAGCGCGAGCGGGATCCCCTCGGTCGCGGGACCGCGCGACTGCGCGCGCTCGACGGTCGTCACGACTGCAGCACCGGCTCACCAGTGCGCATGCGCGTGCTGCGGTGCACCGGGTCCTGATCGAATTTGGGGATGACCTCCTGGCCGAACAGCCGGAGCGTCTCGACCGCGAGGTGCTGAGGGAGGCTCACGGGCACGCCGAACGCGACTTGGTCGCAACCGACCGCCTGGTAGCGACGCACCTGCTCGGTGACCTCGTCGGGATCGCCGCAGAGGAGGAAGCCGGCTTCGATGCGGCCTTCGATGTCGTCGAGCGTCGGCTCGGGCATCACGTCGGGCCAGGCGGTGAAGCCCTCGGGCACCGGGAACGTGTCGTGGTACAGGAACACCAGCGACTGCAGGTACGAGATCTGCATGTTGCAGGCGGCTTCTCGCGCCTTGCGACCATCCTCGAGACAGACGAGCCCATTCGTGATCATCACGTTGTCGTTGACGTACCGTCCGGCCGGCGTCGCCTCGCCAATTGCCGACTTGTACGCGTCGACGTGGTCCTTCATGTCGTGGATCGCCGAGACGTTGAAGCCGAGCACACCGAGGCCGTGTCGCGCCGCCTTCTCGTACGTGGGCGGGTTCCCGGCCGCCACCCACATCGGCGGATGCGTTTGCCCGCCGCCGTAGGGCTTGGGGACGACGTTGCGCGGTGGCGTCCGGAACGCCGCACCGTCATGGGAGTAGTCCAGCGAGCCCCACATCTTCGTGAACTCCCAGATGACCTCGTCCCAGCTCGCTTTGGTCTCGCCGGGGTCGATGTTGAACGTCCCCAGCTCGTGCGATCCTGCGCCGCGCCCCGAGCCGAATTCGAAGCGACCCTCGGAGAGGTGGTCGAGCATCGCCACGCGCTCTGCGAGACGCACGGGATGATTTGTTACCGGGTTCAGCGGGAAGATGCCCGAGCCCACGTGGATGCGCTCCGTTTGCGCCACCGCATAGGCAATGAACGACTCGCTCGCCGACAGGTGCGAATACTCGGTCAACGTGTGGTGCTCAGTGCACCAGACGTACTTCCAGTTGTTGCGGTCGGCTTCGCGGATGAGCTCGAGCTCGTTGAGAACCGCCTGGTGCTCGGACGCCGGGTCGTGCGCCTTCGCCCCGGGCAGGAACATCTGCACGAAAATGCCGAACTCCAAGGCCCACCACCTCCGCCTTGCACGCCTGGTGCACTATTGCAACGCGACGTTCCAATATGGAAGGGTTTCCGATAGCCCGCCGGAAGTCAAGGGGCCCGATGGAACGGCGATCGCCACCCACAGAGCGGGTCATCCGCCTGCTCGATCTGCTCGCCCGTCGGCCTTCCGAGGGGTTGTCGCTCTCCGAGCTCTCCCGACGCCTCGACATCAGCAAGGCCACCGGCCTCGGCATCGCGGCTGCGCTCACGCGCGCCGGCTATCTCGTCCGCACCGACGACACGAAGACCTACACGCTCGGACCGGCGCTGCTCGGGCTCGGGCGCGCCGCTTCGGAAGCCTTCTCGTCGTTGACGTTCGCACGCCCCGAGCTACGGCGCCTGAACCAGGAGCTCGGCGTGGCCGCAAGTGTGTCGACGCTCGCCGGCGACAAGATCGTCTTGCTCGACCGGACGGGACCGCAGGGCGAGCTCGACCGCATGCTGCAGCCAGGTCAGCGCTACCCATACACACCTCCGAGCGGCTGTGTGCTCGCGGTCTGGCTGAGCGACGCCGAGATCGCCGAATGGCTCGCGGACTATCCCGAGGTCTCCATGGCCGAGAGCCTCGAAGACCTGCAATCGCTCGTCGACACCGTTCGCGAGCGCGGGTACATCGTCGAGCGCATGAGCGACCTCTCGGTCGGCGCGCTGACGATGCTGGCGGGTCTGGACGGGCACGACATCCCCGCCCCCGCCGCGGCTGCCATCGCCAACATGGTCTCGAACCTCGCCGACCGTCATTACGTCGCCCGCCATCTGCGCCCCGGAGAGCACTACTCCGTAACCTTCGTGGCTTCGCCGAGCTTCGACGCCGAGGGAAGGCCGGATCTGCTCCTGGGTCTGCTCGTGTTCCGCGACGACGTCGGCTACGACGAGCTCGACCGGTATGGAATGGCCGTCCGGGCGGCCGCCGCTCGCGTCACGCAGCACGCTGGGGGGCGCAACCCATGGGACGGACAACGCGCGCCCAAATGCCGTGTCGGATTAGACACGTCGCGCCGCGCAGGCACAACGTCTCGGAGTGCACCGCGAACGACGCGCCGCGCGTCAGGAAGGACCGTTTCATGATCATGGAGGGCAAGACCGTGGTCGTATCCGGCGTGGGGCCGGGTCTGGGTCGGGAGATCGCGGCCGCAGCCGCGCGTGACGGCGCCAATGTCGCGATCGGCGCCCGCACCCAGGCGAACCTCGAGAAGGTCGCCGCTGACATCGACCCTTCCGGCGAGCGGGTGGCGTGGTCCGTGACCGACATCACCGACCCCGCCCAATGCGCGCGGCTGGCCGCCACCGCGATCGAGCGCTTCGGTCAGGTCGACGCGCTCGTGAATTGCGCCGCGCTGGACGCGGTGTTCGGTGGCCTCGAGAACGCCGACTGGGACAGTTGGCGGCAGGCGCTCGAGGTCAACCTGTTCGGCACGATGCAGATGACCGAG
>JALZAA010000321.1 GCA_030948625.1 Actinomycetota bacterium | reverse complement strand
GGTCGCGCTCGTCGGCGGCGACGCGATAGCCGCCGTGCACGTCGGATGGCGAGGGCTGCTCGCCGGAGTCGTCCCGGCCGGCGTCGAGGCCGTTCGGCGGCGCGGGGGAGGCCGGGTGCGCGCCGTCGTAGGGTCGTGCATCTCGGCGGCGCACTACCAGTTCGGCGCCGACGAGCTGGAGGAGGTCGCCCGGCGAGTGGGGCCCGAGGTCCGGGCCCGCACCGAGGACGGTGCGCCTGCCCTCGACCTCCGTGGGGGCATCCATGCCGCGCTCCGCGATGCCGGCGTCGACGAGCCCACCGACGTCGACGTCTGCACTTTCGGGTCGCCCACGCACTTCTCGCACCGTCGCGACGGGATCACCGGCCGTCAGGCGCTCCTCGTCACGCGGGAGCGGTGAGGAGACCGCCGTGAGCGGCGTGGCGGCGGCACTCGACGAGGTGCGCGAGCGGATCGCGGCCGCCGCGAGCCGCGCCGGCCGCGACCCCGCGGACGTGACGCTCGTCGCGGCGTCGAAGACGGTCCCCGCCGCGCTCGTCGCGGAAGCCGTCACGCTCGGTGTCACCGACGTGGGGGAGAACCGGGCGCAGGAGCTGGTGGCCAAGGCCGACGCGCTCGCAGGCATGACCGAGACGCCGGTGCGCTGGCACTTCCTCGGGCGCCTCCAGCGCAACAAGGTCGGGGGCGTCGCCTCCCTGGTCGGGTGCTGGCAGTCAGTCGACCGGGAGGCGCTGGGCCGCACCATCGCCCGACACGCGCCGGAGGCGCGCGTGCTCGTCGAGGTGAACCTCGCCGGCGAGGCGCAGAAGGGCGGCTGCGCGCCGTCGGAGGCCGGTCCGCTCACGGAGGCGCTCCGAGAACTGGGGCTGCGTGTCGAAGGCCTGATGACGATTCCGCCGCAGGACGACGATCCGCGCCGGTGGTTCGCGGCGTTGCGGGACCTCGGCGCCGGTCTCGAGCTTCGTCACCTCTCGATGGGCATGACCGACGACTACGAGGTGGCCGTGGAGGAGGGTGCGACGATGGTCCGGGTCGGCCGCGCGCTCTTCGGCGCCCGGTAGGACCGAGAAACGGGCGCGGATTCACGCGACATGCCGCGCCCTCGGCACCCGGCGACGGTAGGATTTGCGAGTCCGGGGAGGTCGTGCAGCCGTGGCTTCGTTATGGCGTCGAACGATGGTGTACCTGGGGCTCCAGGATGACGAAGAGTTCGACTACGACGCCGATTACGCATATGACTATGAGGATGAGCCCGGCGACGAGTTGGTCCCCGAACGCGCCCACGCCCGCGCCGGACGTGACAACTCGTCCGTCCGACCCGTGCGGGACTCGCTGCACGAACCGGTTGAGCCCCCCTCGGCGCGCGACGGCAGCTTCGGCATGGTTCGGCCCGTCCCTCGCGACGAGTCGGCATCGCTCGTGACACCGCGACCCGCCGTCGTACGACAGCAGACGTCGGCGCCCGTGCACGTCGTGGAGCCGAACGGCTTCAACGACGCGCAAGAGCTGGGCGACCGCCTCAAGACCAATCAAGCCGTCGTCCTCAACCTGCGCGGCCTCGATCGTGAGTTGCAACGTCGCCTGATCGACTTCTCGAGCGGGCTCGCGTACGCGGTCGGGGGAACGATGCGAAAGGTCGACGATCAGGTGTTCCTGCTGACCCCAACGGCCGTCGAAGTCTCCGAGGAAGACAAGGAGCGCTTGCAGGCCCGGGGTCTGTACCGAGCCTGAGCCGCCGTGGGTCTCCTCTGCGCGTTCATCACCGTCTACCTGGTCGTGCTCGCAGCCCGCGCCGTGCTCTCCTGGTTCCCGGTGCGGTCCGGGAGCGCACTCGTGTCGGTCAACCGGTTGCTCGCCGATCTGACCGAACCGGTGCTGCGCCCGTTCCGAAGCATCATCCCGCCGGCGGGCCCGCTGGACCTGTCGTTCATGATCGTCTTCTTCCTGCTGTTCATCGTGCGCACGATCGTCTGCAACCTGTAGCGGCCGCCCGCCACCGCCGGACGGCCCCCGGATTCGGGCGCTGCAGGGGGGTCGCCCACCTCGAGGGTGCATCTCGATACCATGGTGAGCCATGGATGTAAGCCCCCGTGAGCTGCGGGACACCGACATTCGAGAGGGCTTTCGCGGGTACCACCGCGACGACGTCGACGAGTTGCTCGAACGCGCCGCGTCGACGATCGAAGGGCTGACCGAGCGCGTGCGTCAGGCCACGGAGCGCCTCTCGAGCGCGGAGGGCAGCACCGGCCGCAACCGTGAGACCGAGGAGATGCTCCAGCGCACGCTCATCCTCGCTCAGAAGACGGCGGACGAAGCGATCGCGGAAGCCCAGGAACGCTCGCGCGCGCTGCTCGAGGAGTCCGAGTCCAGGGCGCGCAGCCTCGTCACCGACGCGGAGGCGACGGCGCGAAGGATCGCCGACAGCGAACGGCAACGGCTCGAGGCCGAGCTCGTCGATCTCGCGTCGCGTCGCGACTCGCTGACCGGCGATGTCGACGCGCTCGAGAAGTACGAGTCCGAGTACCGCGGTCGCCTCAGGAAGGCGATCGAGTCGGAGCTCGACTCGCTGGGCAAGTTCAGCGGTCAGCACGGGGAGCGGCCGTCGATGCACGAGATCGAGGTGCCGCGCCCGCGCGAGGCGGCCGGCAACTCCGGGGGCCGTGCGCCCAGTCAGCCGACCGTCGAGCTCGGCACCGTCGACCCGTTCCCGAAGCCGCCGTCGGAGAAGCCCTCACCGAGTGGACCTCCCGAGGCGGTGCCCGATTGGGCGGGCCCCGGTCCCGACCCGACGGCGTCGGAGCCGGTGCCTGCGCCGCAGGTCACGCCGTCACCGGAGCTCGCGGACTTCGTCCCGGCCGACGAGCCCCTCGAACCCGAGGTGCTCGACGACGACGCGTTCTTCGCGACGTTGCGGGAGGCAGTCCGCGACGACGCCCCGCTCGGGCCGCGCGACGAGCACCCCGAGGACCACTTCGACGACGACAGCGGAGATGCGAAGCGCCGGTTCCGGCGCCGCCGCTAGATCCTCTCCAGGCGAATCGCGGCTTCGTAGCCGTCGACGTCGACGCGCGCGACGCCCGGCCCTTCGGGCGTGTCAGGTCCGTGCAGGTTCCACGCTTCTGCCAGCACCTCTCCCGCGACCCACTTCTCGTGATGTCGCGCCGCGTCAGCCAGTGGGCCGGCGGTCCAGATCGTCACGCGCACGCGGTCGGCGATCTCGAAACCGAGCTCCTTGCGGAGGTCGTTGAGTCGGCGGGCGAGCTCGCGAGCCAAACCCTCGCGGCGAAGCTCGTCGTCGAGCGCCGTGTCGAGTGCGACGGCGTACCCGGCTTCCTGCGCGAGCGCGAACTCGGCGTGCGAGGTCGCACGTACGTCCACCTCGTCGGGACCGACGTCCACCGTCTGGCCGTCGATCTCGATCCGATACCGGCCCTCCTCGTCGAACGCGCGGCGCACCGCGGCGCCGTCCGCTGCCTTGAGCGCGGACTGGACCCGTGGCATGAGCTTGCCGACCCGGGGCCCGAGCTTGGCGAAGTTGGGCACCACGTCGTACGCGACGAGCCCCTCGAGGTCGCTGATCAGCTCGACGCGTCGCACGTTGAGGGCGTCGGCCACCTCCTCCATCACCGCATCGTCGAGGTGATGGCCTTCGGGCACCAGCACCAGGGCCCGCCGCAACGGCGTGCGCACTTTGAGGTGGGCGTCGCTACGCGCGGCGAGCCCCAGTGACACGACGCGCCGGGCGCGGGCCATCTGCCCTTCGAGCTCGTCGTCGAATGCAGCGGTGTCGGGCTCGGGCCAGTCGGCGAGGTGCACGGAGTCGGCGCGGCCGCTCAGGTTGCGATGGAGCTCGTCCGTGACGAACGGGCAGAGCGGGGCGAGCAGCTCCGTGATCGTGCGGAGGCATTCGTGCAGCGTCGTGTGCGCGGCCGGATCAGAGTCCTTCCAGAACCGGGGACGCGAGCGGCGTACGTACCAGTTCGACAGGTCGTCGACGAGACGATCGAGGGCCTGTGCGGCGCGCAGCGCGTCATAGCTCTCCAACGCGTCGGTGACCTCGGCGACCGTTCGGTGCAAGCGCGAGCGGATCCAACGGTCGAGAACGTGACGCGCCGGCG
>JALZAA010000296.1 GCA_030948625.1 Actinomycetota bacterium | reverse complement strand
AAGGGCATCCTCGAGCTCTACGCCAACCCCCTCATCCAGGGATTCACCACCAACCCGACGCTGATGAGGAAGGCAGGTGTCGAGGACTACGAATGGTTCGCCCGCGACATCCTCCAGGCCGTCCCCGACCGCCCGTTCTCACTCGAGGTGTTCGCCGACGACCACAAGGAGATGGAACGCCAGGCTCTGAAGATCTCGTCGTGGGGCGAGCACGTCTACGTCAAGGTCCCGGTCACAAACACTCAGGGGGCACCGACCTCCGAGCTGCTACGTCGGTTGTCGGGCCACGGTGTGAAGGTCAATGTCACCGCCCTCATGACGGCTCGGCAGGTGGAAATGGTCGCGGAGACCGTCAGCGACGGACCGGCCGCATACGTCTCGGTCTTCGCGGGCCGAGTCGCGGACAGCGGGCGCGACCCCGTCCCGATCATGCGCGAGTCGCTCAAGATCTTGCGAGACCTTCCTCGGGTGGAGTTGATCTGGGCGAGCCCGCGGGAGTTGCTCAACATCGTCCAAGCCCACGAGATCGGCTGCGACATCATCACCGTCACCCATGATGTTCTCAAGAAGCTACCGACACTGGGCACGGATCTCGACGAGTTCTCCCTCGATACCGTGCAGATGTTCCACAGCGACGCCAGCTCGGCGGGCTACACGCTCTAGCTGGGAGTCGACCCGGGGCCCCGCGCCCGGCTGTGGTCGAGAATCGCATCGGCCGCCTCCACGACCGACTGGGTTCGGTGCGCGGCGTGCAGGTCGGGCGGTGGCGCACCCTCGCTCGACGCTCGCCAGCTGTAGGGCCGGTCGACCAGGACGCTGGCTACGCCTGCCGCCTTCGCGGCTGACACGTCCACCCAGCGATCGCCGACGAGCCAACTCCGGCTGAGGTCGAGCCCGAGGTCGCGCGCGGCTCTCCACAGCAGCCCGGGTCGCGGCTTCCGGCAATCGCAGCCATCGGCGGTGTCGTGATAGCACGTGTACACCAAGTCGATCGGCAGTCGAGCGCGCAGAGCCCCGTTGATCTCCTCGACAGATTCACGTGTCGTTGCACCCCGCGGAACGTCGGGCTGGTTCGTGACGACGACGAGCGCGAACCCAGCGTTGTGGAGGCGCTCGAGCGCCTCTCGCGCACCCTCGACGATGCGCAGATCAGCGGCCGACGCCGGTGGGAGTGGCATCCCGTTGTCGAGGCGGACCTCGTTCAGCACCCCGTCGCGGTCGAGAAACACGGCCGGCCTGCGCGTCCTGCCAGCAAAGCGCGCCCGCTCGAGGTGGGCCCACAGTTCGGTATCGTGGACCCAAGCGTCGGTCTCGCGCCAGGCCTCCTCGGTACCGACATCGTAAAACCGTTCGCTGACGGCGAACGCCGCCAACCTTCGATGAGCGACAAGCGACCGGAGCACGTCGCCAAGGTCGAATTGCCGTCCAACCGCGAGGTCGCCAAATGCTGCCTTTCGAAGCAGCAGCATCCCGTAATCGATCCACCGGTGCGTGCCTGGCTGTGCGCCCTTCTCGTAGGTGGTCACGAGCCCTTCGGCAACACTGACGTTGCTTCGCTCCCAGCGGTCGCGGTTCTCGAGTGTCGTCATTACGCCCAACGCGTCGCCATTGGCGAGTGTTCGCTCGACGTCGGCCATCGGCACCTCGAGGAGCGTGTCGCCGTACGTCACCCAGAACGGATCAGCGAGTTCGGGAAGCGCGCGAGCGATCGCCCCACCTGTCCCGAGCAGCTCGTCGCCTTCGTCGAGATAGGTCACCCGGAGACCGAGGGCGCCGCCGGTACCGACGTGCTCGCGCAGCTGACTTCCGCCGTGACCCACGAGCAGCACGACGTCAGTTACGCCTGCCGCGGCGAGACCGGCGAGCTTGAAGTCGATGAAGGGCCGCCCGTCCAGGAACAGCAGAGCTTTTGGGAGCTCGGCGCCGGTGAGGTGCCGAACCCGCGTGCCATGTCCACCGGCGACGACCACGACCGGCTGCATCAGCTGACGAGCGTAGTGATCCCGTCGTAGTCGAACCCGAAGCGGACCTCTTCGAGACCGAGGTCCCGCATGCTGGCCCGCAGGTCGGCCTTCGCCTCGGCGTAGAAGAGCAAGAAGCCACCTCCACCGGCGCCGACGAGCTTGCCGCCGTCCGCTCCGGCGTCGAGCCCACGCTGGATCCACTCGTCGACTCTCCCGTGCACGCTGCTCGGCGACCGTTCGTACTTTCGACGCCACTGTTCGGTCATGAGCCTGGCGAACCTGCCGAGGTCACCCTTCTCCAGAGCGTCGAAGCTCGCGTGCCCGAGTTCCTTCACGGCGTCGAGGTTCGCCCTGGTGTCAGCGGCCCCACCTGGGCCGCCCCCGTGCTCCGAGAGCTCTTCGGCCGCGGAACGACGCACACCCGTGTAGAACAGCAGGAGGTTGTCCTCGAGTCGGTTACAAACGTCGTCCGCCATCGCTACCGGTTGGATGTCGACCTCTCCGTCGGGACGGAAGGAGAACGCCGTCACGCCTCCGATGGCTGCGATGTATGGGTCCTGCTTGCCAACCGGCGCTCCAAGGCGCTCCATCTCGATCTCGCACGCGAGATTTGCGACCTCGCCCGCACTGATCGTGTGCCGGCGGTACGAGTACAGGGCCCGCAATAAGCCAACGGTGAAGGCGCCCGACGACCCGAGACCGGTGCCGGCGGGCACGTCCGCCATTGAGGAGATCTCCACCGCCCGGTGCACACCCGCCACGAGCAGCGCCTCCCGCAGGAGCGGGTGCTCGACGCGTGCAGGAGAGTCGACACGCTCCATGCTCGAGTACTTCAGCATCAGGTCGTCGTCGAAGTTGCGATTGACCGCGATATAGACGTGTCGATCAATGGCTGCGGCGACGAGGAACCCGCCGCCGGACTTGCGGTAGTACCACGGCAGGTCCGTCCCGCCGCCCCCCAGGGAAATGCGCAACGGCGTTCGCGTGATGATCACCTGCTGTACGCCTCGTCGATCACTTCGAGCGTTGCCGCCGCGTCATCGAAGCCCGCGCCGACGGGTTCCGACCCGCCGATCTGGGCCACGACGTCCTGGACCTCGAGCCGCCAGGAACCGTCGGGGGCGGCCCACTCGCGAGTCGTCGTCTCCGGTGGTCCCATCTCCGGCCGCATCGCGTGCACAGTCAAGCGCTCCGTACCGTAGGAGCCGCCCAGGCCCTCGAGATCGAGGCGCGCCCGCTCGAGCGCGACCTCCATCGAGAACAAGTTCTTCCACTCGGTCCACGACGCGTGGAGCCAGGCGATGCCGCGCTCGCCCCGTAGGGCGAGGAACGCATTGTCCTCCACGGGCATGGGCCAGAAGAGTGTCGGCAGCTCGGCGAAGGCGAGGGTGACATCGCCGATCAGGAACCTGGTGAGATCGACGAGGTGCGATCCCTGGTCGAGCAGCTCGCCGCCACCCGACACGGATCGATCGGCCCGCCATTCGCGCGCGTAGTGCGGACGGCCGCCATGCCCGTACCGCGCCCGCAGGTACAGCACATTTCCATACTCACGACTCTCGACGAGCGCCTTCGCCGCCCGCACGGCGGGATGAAATCGGTGGTTGAAGCCGACGCGCACGAGACGACCGGTCCGGTGAGCTGCCTCCCCGAGCGCGGTGAGCTCATGGCGACATCGGGCGCCGGGCTTCTCGACGAGCACGTGGCAACCGGCCTCGAGAGCCTCGACGCCCAGCGTGACGAGCGCGTCGTGCGTGACGCCCACCACTGCGAGCTCGACATCGTCCGCGGCGAATGCGTCAGCAGGCGACGACGCGACCACCGCCCGGCTCCCGAGCTCGGCCGCGAGCTCCTCCGATCGCGTCGAATCTGTGTCGTACAGCGCGACGACCGGAGCACCGAGATCGACGATTGCGCGGGCGCGCTTGCCGCCCACGAGCCCGCAACCGACGATCGCTGCTCCGATCACCCGACCGCCCGAACCTCTGGACGCTCGAGCACCCAGGGCTCGGCGACCAAAAAATCGACGGTGCGCTCGATGGCTTCTCGGATCGAGAAGCGGGGCCTCCAGCCGGTCGAGCGCAGCTTCGTGGTGTCGAGGTGGATGTGGGGGTTGTCGCCGATCCAGCCCCGGTCGCCGCCGGTGAAATCCAACTGCGGCCGCACACCGAGGCGCTCGCAAATCCAACCGGCCGACTCCAGAACGGAGCACGAATCATCGACACCGAGGTTGTAGGCGCCCTCGCGGTCCGACTCGAGCAGCAACGTCATTGCCGCGACGCAGTCGGTGACCTCGATATAGCTCTTCCGCTGCGTGCCGTCACCGAGGATCGTGAGCGTCGTCGGCTTGGCGTGCAGGCTCCGCACGAAGTCGATGACGTGTCCATGCGTGTAATGCGCCCCGAGCAACGATACGAAGCGTGTAATCGTCGAGCGGATGCCGACTCCCTCCGCATAGGCCTGGACGAGACCCTCGGCGGCGAGTTTGGACGCACCGTACAAAGAGGTCTGCACGGGAAACGGACAGTCTTCGGGCGTCGGAATGACGACAGCCTCGCCGTAGACGGAGGCAGTTGATGCAAACAGCAAACGCCGGACGCCGGTGATCCTCATCGCCTCAAGCACGTTGTGCGTCACGTCCACATTCTGACGGAGGTCCCGGTCGGGCTCGTTCCACCCGTAGCGCACATCGGCATTGGCGGCGAGGTGGAAAACCGCGTCCGCCGGCCGCACGAGTTCGCGGAGCCGGCCGCCTTCTTCGAGCAGGTCCATCTCGACGAGCTCGAACCCCGGTCGCGCAGCGGCCGTGGACAGAAACTCCCTCGAGCCTGTAGAGAGATTATCGACCGCCGTCACTGTGTGACCGTCGTTGAGGAGCTGGTCGACGAGATTGGAGCCGATGAAGCCGGCCCCACCTGTCACGACGATGTGCATCTCAGGCGCCCCGCTCCGTTGCCTCCCACTTGGGCTCGCACGCGGCCAGAAGTGGGTGCGTCACGAGGAGGTGCCACAGCACCGCCTGAATGCCCTCGGTCTGGGGTGTGACGTGCGCGGGAGTAGGTGTGGGAATGCGTACGCAGGTGTCGGCTCGACGCTGGAGCGCACCCTCCGTGCGGCCAACGATGCCGACGATCGACGCACCGCGCTCTCGCGCCAATTCGATCGCTCGTACCAGGTTGACACTGATACCCCGCGCCTCGTCACCGCCTCCGACCGAGAAGACGAACAGGCAGTCATCGGCGCGGAGGTTCGAGGCGCGCAGCCAGTCAGCGTATGCATGCTCCCAGCCGTCGTCGTTGATGCGCGCGGTGAGCTCGGAAACGTTGTCCGTCACGCTGTACGCCTCGATTCGGGAGAGCTTCCGGAAGTCGCAGGCAGCGTGCGATGCATGCCCCGCGCCGCCACCCGACCCGCAGAGGAAGAGTCGGCCCTCGCGGTCCCGAGCTTCTCGGATCACGCGGGCGACGTCATCAATCGCGGCGGCGTCGATGGCGGCGAGGATGTCGGCCGTCTCGTCGAGGAACTGGCGCGCGAAGGCGTCTGTGGATGTCATGGGTCCCTGAGTCTGCCCGACCCTGCTCCCCATGAGCCAGGCGGCCTCTCTGGCGCTGGACGGGGTTGAGAAGCCGGCGACGACCTCGCTAGACATCAGCACCCGGTCGGTGGGCGCGTCGGACGACCCTACGGGCCGCCGTCATCGACGAACGGAGCGCCTGTGTTGGCTGCGTTGAGGAGCGCTCGGCAGCAGCGTTCGATCACACCGCTCGGCGTCCCGCTGCACTGGGTCTCGCTCCTCGGCGCGTTCGCCTTCCTACTCTGGGTGAACCGCCACCAATGGTTCTATGTCGACGACTGGGCGATGATCGTCGATCGGGGGGTCGTCGGTCGGGCGCAGTTCGGCTTGTGGGACCCGCACAATGAGCACTGGTCGACCATCCCTGTGCTGATCTACCGGGGCCTCTTCGCCGTCTTCGGCGTCAGAACTTACCTGCCGTACGTCCTCGTCCTGATCCTGCTCCACCTACTCACCGTGCACCTGCTGTGGCGAATCATGATCCGCGGCGGCATCGGCGCGATCGTCGCCACGTGCACGTGTGCGATCTTTGCCATCCTCGGCTCAGGCTGGGAGAACCTCACGTGGGCGTTCCAGCTATCGGTGATCGGGTCAATTGCGATGGGCCTCCTCGCGCTGCTCGTGGCGCCACAGACCGGGCCCTTCAGTCGGCGGGACGTCTGGGTATGGGTCCTCGCGATCACGAGCCTGATGTTCTCCGGTGTCGGCATCACGATGGTCGTCATCATCGGCATCACGGCGCTCCTGCGGCGGGGAGTCAGGGTCGCCGCCCTGACGGTCGCGGCCCCCGCCGCCGCCTATCTCGTCTGGTTCGCGACGTACGGGCACGAGGCCGCGCCCGGGCCGATGCAGCAGTCCTTCACGACCGCGCTGCAAGCGGCACCGGCGTTTGTCTGGCGCGGATTGACCGACGCCGTCGACTCGACCGCCGGATTTGCCGGGATCGGTCCAGTCGTCCTCGTGCTGCTCGCTCTCTGGCTCGTTCGATCGGTGCGGGTGGACCGACCGCCCTGGCCCACGGTCGCCGCGATGACTCTCGGCGCGCCAGTCTTTCTCGCGCTCGTGGATATCCGCCGCTCCGGTCTCGGCATCGAAACCGCGGGCAGCTCGAGGTACGTGTACGTGGTTGTCGCGCTGCTCCTACCGGCCGCGACGCTGGCAGCCGCGAGCCAACTCGCCCGCAGCAACATCCGATACATCGTCCTCCTCGGCTTCACCGCCCTGCTCATCTTCATCCAGATGTCGACGCTGAACCGCGAGGCCAACAGGCAGGGAGAGATCGAGCAGAGCGAGAAGCACGTCATCCTGGCTGCAGCCCAGTTGCTGGCCCACCACGAGCGCATTGTGTCGGACACGCCCTCTCCGCGGTTCGCTCCCAACCTTCAGGCCGACGAGTTGCGACGCCTCGCCCGCGACCACAAGCTTCCGGGCAACGTCGCCCTCACGACGTCCGATCTCAACACGGCTCGCGCGTATCTCCAGGTGGAGCTGAGCAAGATCGCGCTGGTGGAGCCCGGTCCGGTTCCGCCCGCGCTCGTGCAGACGTCAGGCGTGTCCGGAGCGCCCACGCTGCCCGACTGCGTGCAGCTGACCCCTTTCGGCGACCGGCCGCGCGCGCGTTTCCGGTTTACGACCAGAGGAACGTTGCAGCTCGTGAGCTCGCGGACAAGCCAATACCAGGTCCGCGTCGGGACCGGCAGCGGCGCCGAGCTCGGCCAGAGCCGCACCTTCGAGACGCCAGGCGGAGGCAAGCGGGTATTGAGCGTGTCGGCCGGGGACGTCACCGTCGAGCTCCAAATACCGGGTACCGGGGTCACGACCGTGTGCGGGCTGCAGCCCATCGAGCCAGCGCTACTCGAGTAAGCGCGGGCCGCGTTCGGCTGTCAGCGGCTGGGCCTGCGCCGCCGCATGCGGTTCCGTACCTTGTCGGCCAGGAAACCGATGTCACCGGCCTGCACGTACGCCATGGCCTTGCGGAGATCGGCCCGCCAACCGTGATGGGGCCAAACCCGCCCGCGGAGCGGGCTGGCGACGACGGCCGCGGTCTCGGGGTCGCAGAGATCAGGGGCCCGCACCGGGTTGCGGCAGAACTCGAGCAACGGGCGTAGCACCGCCGACCACAGGAATCGGGGCGCCACGCCCGCCAGGTTCTCACGACACGACTTCCGGAACGCCCCGTCGTCGATCAGCCGGAACAGCGCCTCTTCGAGCGCATCGACGTCACCTGGCGGGACGGTAAGCCCGATGTTCTCGGAATCGATCAGGTTGGCGAGCGAGTCACCGGCGGTGGCGACGATCGGGAGGGATGCCCACAGGTAGTCGAGCACCCGCGTCCGGAACGAGAAGGCCGTCTCCACGTGGTCGAGGTGGGTGCTCACCCCGATCGTCGCCTCGAGCAGGTAGTTCTGTCGGTCTTCGTACGGCACCCACCCCTGGTTGAAGAAGACGTGGGTGTCAGTCAGCCCGAGCTCGTCGGAGAGTGCCATGGTGTCCGCGGTGATGCGCATCTCGCCGACGTCGGGATTCGGATGGCGGAGGCCCAGGAAGTAGAGACGCACGTCCGGAGCGCGGCGCCGGAGCTTGTCGACCGCGCGGAGCAGCGTGAGTGGATCGAACCAGCTGTAGACGCCACCACCCCACAGAATGACCTTGTCGTCCGAGCCTATGCCGGGCACGACGCCGCGCAGCGCGGGTCGCGCATGCTGCGGCGGCGCGTCACTGATGCCGAAGGGCACCACGGCGATCAGAGAGTCCAGCCGCTCGTTGCGGTCGTAAGTGACCGGGTTGATGCGTCCTACCGAAGCCAGATGGCCGAGCCAGAAGTCGCGTTGCTTCTCGCTCGCACAGAGGAAGAAGTCTCCTCGCTCCAGTTGCTCATTCAGCACCTCTGTGGAGGACCGCGACACGAACAGGCGGTCCGCCGGGTCCTGGTCGCGGGCCAGCTCGAGGACCTCGAGATGGAACGGGTCGTAGAGGTCGACGACGATGACTTTGTGGCTGTAGCGCAGCACTGGATGCTGGTGCAGGAGATGGCCCTGGACGATCAGGACATCGCACCAATCGACTGCACGCGGGAAGTCACGCCCGGTCACCCTGCGCACCCGAAAAGCGGGATGGCTGAGACTGCACGCCGAGGTGGTGACGAGTTCGACGTCGTGCTCGCGCGACAGCGCCGACGCAATCTGCCACGCCCGGATCGCGGGCCCCGCCATCTTCTCCTCGAGAACGTCGCCGGTGGCAACGAGGATGCGGCGCCGGTCCCCGAAGATCTCGTCCACCTGGAGGCCGTCAACGGTGGCCGAGAGCCCGTCGACGAAATACGGGTCGCCGATGTCGGCGACCATGGGCGCCCGGAACAGCCCCAGGATCTCCTGGTCGCCGCGCCGACGCGCCGTCTGAATCGCCCGGCGCGACACAGCCAACTCCGGCATCGCCTCGACCAAGGCGTCGATCGCGAACGCGGAGCCCGCAGTCCGGGCGTCGACCTCGATGCGGGCATCCTCCCGCGGCTCGGTAGCGCGCTGGAGGTCGAGTGCGTGGGGATCGTCGCCCCCTAGGGCCACCCCCCGTCGGATGGCAAGCATCAGCGCCGCGGGGAGCGCGCGTCGCAAGCTCTCGTCACCGTAGTTCTTGAATATGGTGAACAAGCCGTTCCGTTCGAGAAGGTAGTGCTGATACCACTCTCCGTATTGCTGCGCCGTCCCGTTGCGCTGCTGATACACGAGTGACGCTGGCACATATCGGACCCGGTGGCCGAGCACCCACAGCCGCCATCCGAGGTCGACGTCCTCGCAGAGCTGGAAGTAGAGGTCGTCGAAGCCGCCGACCTCCCGATACACGTCCGTCCGCACGACCATCGCGGCACCCGACGCAAAGAGCACGTCGGCCTCGCGGGCGTATTCGGGCGAATCAGGCTCAGCGGTGGGCGGCTTGACGCGGTGGCCGTAGAACGTCAAGGCCGCCTCGACGAAGTCGACGTTGTGGCCGTCCCGGTCGAGGATCTTGCTGGCGACACAGGCGATGGTGCCGTCGCGCCGCAGAACCTCGACCGCTTCCCGGAGCCATTTCGGGTCTGGACGTGCATCGTTGTTGAGGAAAGCCACGAACTCGCCGGTCGCGGCATCGACCGCGCGGTTACACGCTGCGCCGAAGCCGACGCTGTCCTCGAGTGTGATGGTCTGCCCGGACGGGAACGCGCTGGCAATGCGTTCGACCCTGGCATCACCTGCGCCGCTGTCGACCGCGATCACCTCGAGGTCCTCGGCCGGCCAATCGACGCCCGCGACGCCGTCGAGCCAGGCCATGGTGTCGTCGGCACCGCGGGGGATCACGACGATGACCGAGACCCGACCAGTCCGCGGGACCGGTACGCCCCGCTTCGTCTTCCTAGGGTCCGTCGCCAAGGGAATGACCCTCCCACGTGCCGCCGAGGGCGACGACGCCGTCCGCGTCGGCGCGCGGCGCACCGGCTTCGACATCGAAGCGGAACGCCTTGTACCGGTAGTCGAAGGTGTGCGTCAACGCGTGATTGAACACTGACGACGACAGATCGTAAGTTCCCGGCACGAGCATCAGCCGATCGATTCGAAAGTCGACGTAGTCATCACCAAGGATCGTGTCGGGCACCTTGTTCTCGTCGCGCGTCGTAGATCCACTCACGTAGATGCCATTGATTGCGTGCACGCCCATTCCGAACACGGCCCCTTCGATCGCTTCCTTGGCCGAGAAATGCAGCCTGAACACCACTGTGTCGCCGGTCCTGACTCGTTTTACTGGCTCGTGACTCACATCGAGCATCTCGATCCGATCGACGACGGCCTCGCCCGAACCCCAACGCACGCCCCGCTCACTCGCGTCGGTCCGCTCCGACATCACCTCACTGAGGTACTCGTCGATCACGTCGGACGCCGGCCCGAGGCGGCGAAGGTCCCCGTGCTCCAACAAGGCGACCTCGTCGCACAAGTTCCGCACCGTTCCGAGTGCATGCGACACGATGACGATTGTCTTGCCGCGAGAGCGAAGTTCCTCGAACTTCTCGTCGCACTTCCGCTGGAAGTCAGCATCGCCCACGGCCAGAATCTCGTCGATCAGCAGGATGTCCGGGTCGACGTTGATGGCAACGGAGAAGCCGAGCCGCAGGTACATACCCGACGAGTAGTTCTTGACCGGGGCGTCGATGAACTGCTCGAGACCAGCGAAATCGACGATCTCGTCGAATCGTTCGTCCAGCTGCCGCTTGTTCACACCCAGAATTGCGCCGTTGAGGTAGACATTCTCGCGACCCGACAGCTCCGGATGGAAACCGGCGCCCAGCTCGAGGAGCGCCGAGATCTTTCCCCGGGTCGCGATCGAACCGTGGTCAGGGCGCAGGATCTTGGCCATGCACTTCAAGAGCGTGCTCTTGCCCGACCCGTTCTCGCCGATGAGGCCGAAGGTCGCGCCTTCTGCGATGTCGAACGACACGTCGCGCAGGGCCCAGAACTCCTCGTAGCGAGCCCGCCGGCGTCGCATGAGCGTGGCCTTCAGCGACTGGTTGCGCTCGTGATAGAGGCGATAGCGCTTCGAGACGGCGTCGACCTCGATGACCGAGTTCGTGTTCACACTTCCTCCGCAAGCCTGCGGTCGAGACGCGAGAACACCCAGAGGCCTAGCCCTAGCAACCCGATCGCCCAGCCCAACAGGTACAGGATGTCC
Source organism: Actinomycetota bacterium (assembly GCA_030948625.1). Taxonomy (GTDB): domain Bacteria; phylum Actinomycetota; class Acidimicrobiia; order IMCC26256; family JACDBD01; genus JALZAA01. Next base: position 7,154 of record JALZAA010000296.1, on the reverse strand, counting down.
GCGAGCGGTGGGAACCGCAGGTCGTAGAGCACGGCTCGGTAAGCCTGGACCATTCGGACCAGCGGGTTCAGCTCGTAGACTCGCAGGAGCGGGAACGAAGTCCGCTTGGATGCCTGCTCGACGAACCGGATCGGATACACGATGGGCGCCGAGTAGAAGAGCGCTGTGAGCGCGATCGCCACGAAGTGTTTGACGTCGCGGAAGTAGACGTTGAGGACGCTGAGCAGGAGCGCGACACCGAACACGAACACGGTCTGGATCGCGACGAGCATCAGCACGACCGGAATCCACGGCAGCGCCATATTTCCGAGCAACAGGAGCACCGCAAGGAGTACACACAGCTCGATCAGGAACGTCACGAGCAGAGAGCACACGGTCGACGCCACGAGAATCTCGCGCGGGAAGTAGACCTTGCGGATGAGGTTCGCGTTGCCGAGGAGCGAGTCCATCGAAATGGTCATCGCGCCGGACAGGTAGTTCCACGGGAGGAGCGCGCACAGCAAGAAGGCGGCGAAGTTGTCGAGCCCGCTCGGATGACCGATCGGTGGCTTGATCTGCAGGAAGAAGCCGAAGACCACCGAGAAGATGAGCACGCTGGAGAGCGGGTTCAGCAGGGACCAAGTCCAGCCGAGCACCGAGCGCTTGTACCGTCCCCGGAGCTCGCGAAGCGTAAGGTTCCAGAGCAGCTCACGCGAGCTGGCGTACTCGGCAAGTTGGGCCATTACTCGGACTCCACTTCGGTGAATCCCATCACCGGCGACAACGAACTGTGAGGCGCTGACTGCTGGCCCATCGAGCCGGTCGCTCCTCAAGGGCCTCCGTAGGATACTCGGCCATCAATGTCGACCTGTTGTCAACGGATGGACCCGCGCCGTAGGGAATCCCTCACGCCCATAGGATTGCGCGGCACTTGAGGACGTGGTTTTCTGGTGGCGCTCTCGTACGAACAGGAGCCATCGCATGACACTCCGAAGCGCGGGGGAAGGCACTCCCGACGCCCCGAGCCTGAGCGCGGAACCCATCACCGCGCGCGACGTGACGCTCGCTCTCGTGATGCGAGCGGCTCCCGCTCCGCCGGGCGCGCAGTTCGTGACCCCACCCGAGGCTGGCCTCCAAGTGGGAGTGCTGACGCATGCCGACGGTACGAACATCCCCCGTCATGTGCACCGCCAGATCGAGCGGCAAGTCAGCGGAACCTCCGAAGTGCTGATCGTCCGCAGCGGATCCTGTGAAGTGGACGTCTACGACAACGACGAGCTGATCGCAACCACGCAGCTGTCGCCCGGCGACGTGATGGTGCTGCTCGCCGGCGGTCACGCATTACGCATGCTGGAAGACACCGTGCTCGTCGAGGTGAAGCAAGGCCCCTATCTCGGGGTCGAGGAGAAGGTTCGGTACTGATCCTTGATCCCAGTGAGCGCACCGTCGCTCGGTAGACGCGAACTGGAACTGGTGACTCGCTGCGTCGAATCGGGCTGGGTTTCGTCGGGCAGCCCGTATGTCCGGGAGTTCGAGGCGGGCTGGGCATCGTACTGCGGCCGTGAACACGGCGTCGCGGTGTGCAACGGGACCGCCGCCCTCGAGCTTGGACTCGCTGCCTTGGGCGTCGGTCCGGGCGACGAGGTCGTCATGCCGTCGCTGACGATCATCTCGTGTGCCCTTGCAGCCGTACGCCTTGGCGCGATCCCGGTGTTCATTGACAGCGACCCAGAGACGTGGTGCGTCGACGTCGACCGGATCGAAGCTGCGATCGGGCCACGTACGCGCGCGATCATGCCGGTACACCTGTTGGGTCACCCGGTGGACATGGATCCTCTCCTCGAGCTGGCCGATCAGCACGGGCTGGCGGTGATCGAGGATGCGGCCGAGGCCCACGGCGCGCGGTATCTGTCCCGCACCGGCATTGAGTCTGGCCGCTGGCGCCAGTGCGGCGCCATGGGCGACCTCGGCGTCTTCAGCTTCTACGCGAACAAGGTCGTCACGACGGGCGAGGGCGGAATGTTGGTTACCGACGACCCCGAGCTGGCAGCCCGCGCCCGATCGCTTCGCGATCTCGCGCATGAGCCGGACCGCCGGTTCCGCCACGAGCAACTGGGCTTCAATTTCCGACTGTCGGGACTTCAGGCCGCCCTTGGCGTCGCTCAGCTCGAGCGCGTCGACGACGTGCTGGCAAGTAAACGTGCGATCGCCAAGTTCTATGAACAGCGGCTGGGTGAACGGCCGGAGCTCCAGCTCTCCGGAGAGGAGCCGTGGGCCCAGCGTGCGTTCTGGATGTATGGGATCGTCGCCCGAAGTGCAACGCCGAACGATCTCGTCGCCCAGCGTCTCGCAGAGTTGGGTGTGGAATCGCGGCCATTCTTCCTCGGGCTGCACGAACAGCCCGCGCTGGCCGGACGGTTTCGGCTTGGTGCTGGACCGTTGCCGGTTACCGAGCGGCTCAGCCGCTATGGGTTCTATCTACCGTCGGGACCGGTGTTGACGGAAGCCGAGCTCGAGACGGTCGCCCGCGCCGTCGACACGGTCTTCGACGAGTTATGACTGAAGAGGTCTTCGGGCTCGCGTACGCGCAGGCGTACGACGTCGTCTACCAGGACAAGGACTACACGGCCGAATGTGCGGTACTCATGGACGCGTTCGAGAACGACGCATCGCGTCGGGTGCGCCGTGTGCTGGACCTTGGCTGCGGTACCGGCGGCCACGCGCTCGTGCTCGCGAGCACCGGCTTCGAGGTAACAGGAGTCGACCGCTCGCCCGCGATGCTGGCCGAGGCGGCCCGAAAGGCCCGCGCCACCAAGGTGGACGTGAGCTGGGTTGCTGCTGACATCCGCGGTCTGGGGCTTCGCCGCAAGTTCGACGCTGCCGTCATGATGTTCGCAGTGCTCGGCTACCAGATCGAAGACGCCGACGTGCTCGCGACGCTGGAATCGGCGCGCCGTCACCTGGCACCAGGAGGGATCCTGGCATTCGATGTGTGGCACGGACCCACCGTGCTCGCCGAGGGGCCATCGGAGCGTCGGCGCACCTTCGAGCATGGCAACGTGCGCCTCGAGCGAGTCTCACGCGGAACGCTCAACCAAGAGCGGTCGACGTGCCGGGTCGACATCAGCCTCCACGAGGTGAACGAGAGTGGTGATTCCGGTGGCGAGCTCACGGAGCACCACGAGATGCGTTACTTCTCCCCCGAGGAGATCGATAAGTTCGCAAGCGAGGCGGGATTCGAGCTCGTGGCACTGAGAGGCTTCCCGGATCCCTCCTTGCCGCCGGGCGCGGAGGGCTGGAGCGCGTTGGCGGTGCTCAGATCGAGGGATCTTTAGGCCGGCGTGGAGCCCGCGCGGCTCATCGCGTTGTCCAACGCGGTGCGCACAACGGGCCAGTAGCGCTCGAAGGAAAGGTGCTCCGCGTAGCATTCCCGCGCTCGATGCGCGTAGCCGTCGTAGGCAGCCATGATCTTTTCGATCGCCGTGGGGAGCTCCGCTATATCGGTGATGACCTCTCCCGCGCCATACTCCGCGACCCACTCCAAACCACCCGTGCGGTCAACGATCACCGGCTTGCCGGCGCGGAGATAGCGGCCGAGCTTGCCCGATCCCTTTCCGGTGAGAGCGAGGTTCGGGTTGTCGTCCCGGTAGAGCGCCACGCCGATGTCACACGACGTCACCGCTCCGTCGACCTGCTCGTAAGGCACCGGGTCAGGGAGGAACCGCACCGGGTAGGCGCACTCAAGCAAGTCGTACAGCTCCCGGGTGGAGGCGTCGGCCCGAGTGTTCATCTGGAACACGAGGATGGTGTTTGCAGCCAAACTGGGTAACGCCGACATCAACTCTGGCGCCCGAGCCCACGGCCAGAGGCCTCCCGAATGGAGGACGAGCACATCGTCGGCGCCCACGCGTAGTCGTTTGCGGAACTCATCATCGTCCGCCGTCGACACCGCGCCGGACGGACTGTTCGGCAGCTCGACGAACGACTGCCCCTTCAGGAGAGCCGATTCGCGATGCAACAGTGCTTCCCGTCGTAGATCGGTGATGATGGTCAGCACTGCCCGGCCATGGGCGCGGTTCATCGCGCCGTGCCATCGTGGGTGAGGGCTGTTGGGATCCCCTTCGGTGTAGATCTCATCTGAGAGAACCACGAGCGGCACGCGCCACAGCGCCGAGAGTGCCGCGCCGAGCACGACGGAGACGATGGGCGTTGCCAGGATCGCCGCATAGTCCCGTCGCACAAACCCTCTCAGGGCCAGGCGGCCGAGCGTGCGCACATCCTGCGTCGTCGGCCGCCGGCGATACCCGCTGACCACGAGCTGGCGAACGCCGGGAACCGGCGTCCAGTCCGGGTACCCGTACGACGCCGATGGCGCCACCAGGTCGATCCCAAAGCCCTCGGCCGCAAGGTGAACCAGCGGCTCGCGCACGAAGGGAACCGCCTCCAGGTGCACGTTGTCGCACAGCACCGCGATGCGTGGCTTGCTACTCACTCTTTGCCGCGGCACATGCGGACTCTAACGCGACACAAGGAATTATCATGAGCGACTCGCATGCGCCTGTCCGTGATCATTCCCACACACAACCGGGCCGCGTCGCTCGCACGCACGGTCCGCAGTGTGCTCGAACTCGACTACCCATCCGACCGCTGCGAGATCCTAGTCATCGATGACTCGAGCACCGACGAGACCGCCGCCGCTGTGCACGAGCTCCAGCGCGCTGCCGGAGGCCGCGCGATCAGGTATTCACGCGGGGAGCATCTCGAGGTCACTGAAGCTCGGCACATCGGCGCTCGGGCAGCAGGGGGTGAACTGCTCCTGTTCCTCGACGACGATGTCACGCTCGCGCCGCAGTGGGCCCGCGCGTACGCATCCGCGTTCACCACGCACGACAACATGGCCGCTGCTGGTGGGCCTATTCGCGCCGCTTGGGAGGTCCCGCCCCCTGAGTGGCTGGCCGAGTTCATCGACCGCAAGTACCCCTACACAGGCGGAGAGATCCAATTTGGCCCACTGACCCTGTTCGAGCGCGCGGATGAGTTCGTCGTCGACCCCCGGGGCTACTTCTTCTCAGCGAACATGGCCGTACGCCGCGACGTCTTCTTCGAGGTCGGGGGGTTCAACCCGGACGCCTTGGGCCGAGACGTGCTCGGTGACGGCGAGATCGGGCTCGCCTCCAAGCTCTGGGCACGCGGCCTCTTGGTCGGCTACGTACCGGACGCGGAGCTCAAGCATCACATCACGCCCGACAGGATGACCGTCGGCTATCTGCGCCGCCGGATGTCGAGACAGGGGTCGGTCGATGCGTACACGCACTTCCATCCCAACGTGCCCGGCCGCCGGGTGCTCGCGCGCCACGCGGTCAGGTTGGCATCCCGAGCCGCTCGACGGAGTGTCAAGGCGGCCGCGCGCTGGAACAGAACCGATCCTGCCAGCCTCATCGCGCAGATGGAGGCCGCCCAAGCGGCACAGCGCCTGCGCTATACGGTTCGGCTGATGTTCGACCCGAAGCGCCGCGCGCTCGTGGAGCGCGAGGGCTGGCTGGAGACCTCATCAAACGACGAGCACGCCGTGCTCGGGGCGCGTGACCGCCTGGCTACGCCCACTGTTCGAGAACTCGCCGCCAAGGTCCCCGGCGCGCGCGGATCGGTGCGCAGAGTGCGGCAGTGGAGACGGGCGAGAGCCGAACGCGAATACCGGCGACGATTCGCCGGCGACTGTTACGGATGCTGGTGGGGAGTCTTCACGAGCTTCGAAGAGGCGATTCGCTCGGCTCCCGACACCAAGCCGGTCGGGGCAACGACGCCCGAACTCGCGGCAGAGCACCGCGTCATGCTCGAGCAGGAGAATTGGGAAGGTCGAGGCAGCTTGCTCAACAGCTACGACTACCCCGTCTTGTTCTGGCTCAGCCAATTGCTCATGGACGACTCCACCCGCAAGGTCTTCGACTTCGGTGGAAGCGTCGGCCTGCACTTCTATACTTACGGCGCCCGCCTTCGCTTCCCCCCCGATCTTCGGTGGACGATTTGTGAGCTGCCGGCCATCTCCGAAGTCGGCAGGCAAGTCGCGACGGAGCGCGACGCGGACGTCCGCTTCACCACGAGCTTCGAGGAAGCAGACGGAGAAGACGTCCTTCTCGCCTCCGCGATCGTCCAGGACGTCGGAGATCTAGGAGCATGTTGCGCGGCCTTCACCGGCCGCCGAGACACGTGTTGATCAACCGCCTACCCCTCGACGACGGGCCGGCGTTCGTCACTCTTCAGAACGCCGGCTCGGCGTTCTGTCCGATGTACGTGTTCAACTATGACGAGTTCATCGACTCGTTGGTCGCCGCGGGCTATGAGCTGGTCGATACCTGGGACGACTTGGTCGATGGTTGCATCATTCCCTTCCACAACAAGGCCGTTCCCTACCGAGGGTTCTACTTGAGACTGATCAACCCTGGAACCTCGACGTAACGCGTCGCTCTGGGGCACGCCGCGACGAGGTCAGCTCAGCGTGGCCCGCGCAATGAGATCGGTTCCGAACGCGGTGAGGATGGCGAGGTAGAGCAGCCCGGTTGCGGCCATCACAGCCGAGTAGGAACGCTCGCGCAGGGCGAGCCACGTCACGCCGAGCAGGGCGATCGTGGTGATCGCGCACACCAACCACGTCCACCCGAGCAGCCCGTTGAACCCGTCGTCGACCGTCCCGTCGAGCACCTGAACCATCCCGACCGGCCAGAGGAACGCGGCGACCTCGAACGGCCACACGAACGCGGCCACGCCGACCAGCTCCCGGATCGGGGCGCGCGACAGGCCGGGCTGTACGAGGTACCAGTGACCGAGAAGCATCGCATCGGTCACCGCGCCGAGAAAGAGCGCGCCGACGACAACGCGCGTCGCGCTCAGCGCGTACGGTCCCCCGACCGCGGCAGCCGCGCCGAGCAGCCCGACGATGCCGGCGGCCGGCGCGATCAGGTCCAGCGCGGGCGAGAACTCGCGCCCGGCGGTGGCGGACGCCGCCGCAGGGCTTGCGGCGGCGCGACCCGTCATTGCAGCCACCCTCTGGGTGCTCGCAGCGCGGCGCGACTGCTGACCGCTGACCCCACCACCCCGTCGCATAATCGATACCGCGAGCGCGACGGCGGCCGCGAGCGCGACGGCGATCGCGCCCGCCGTCCGCAGCGTGGCTCCCG
>JALZAA010000271.1 GCA_030948625.1 Actinomycetota bacterium | reverse complement strand
AAGGTCGTCACGGGAAGGCCGCATGCGCACCGTGACGTCGAGCGGGCAGAGCAGGACGCCCGGCGCGTGCTGGATCACGACGCGGGCAGCCGCCGGCTCTGCGCCGAAGTTGTGCTCGATCTCCCGCGCGGCGCCGCGGTGACGGACCGGCCGGAGCACCCCGCCCATGACACCAAGGCGGGGTGGGACGACGCCGGACGCGAGAAGGCGGGCGACATTGGTGAGTGGCCCGATCGCAAGGAGCGCCTCAGGGGCCATCGCACCAACCTGCGCGGCGGTCAGTTCGTCGCCGGAGACGACGGGAGCATCCACCAGGCTGCGAGCGATCTCGGCACGCCGCTCGGTGTCGCCGTCCACGGTGCTGACACCCACGAGCTCGACGTCGGGATGCGCGGCCGCACACAACAGCGCGACGGCGTCGTCGGGGTTCGTGCCGACGTCAGTGTCGATCCACAGCCGCACGCAGCGCATCCTCGAGCGTCGGGTGCTCGAAGCCGTAGCCGGTTGCCTCGAGCCGTTTCGGCAGCACGCGCTGGCCTTCCACGAGGAGGTGTTGGACGAGCTCGCTGCCGTACCGCGCTCGCAGCGGCAACAGCGGCGTCGGGAGCACGGTCGGGCGGCCAAGCACCCGACCAAGCGTCTTCGTGAACTCCGCGTTCCTGACCGGCGCGGGGCCGGTCACGTTGACCGGGCCGGCGACGCCGTCGTGGGTGAGCGCGTGCAGGATGGCGCCGACCTCGTCGTCGATCGAGATCCAGCTCATGTACTGGCGTCCCGAAGCGATGCGACCTCCGAGCCCGAGGCGGAACGGGAGGAGTAGACGCTGGAGCACGCCACCCTCGCGTCCGAGCACGATGCCGCTTCGGACCCTCGCCACGCGAATCCCTGCGTCCGCCGCCGGTTCGGTCGCGGCTTCCCATTGCACGCACACGCCTGCGACGAAGTCGTCGCCCGGCGCGCTCTGCTCATCGAGCGGCTCGTCACCGCGGTCGCCGTAGTAGCCGATCGCCGACGCCGACACGAGGACCGATGGCGGACGAGTGAGGCCCGCGAGGGTGCGCGCGACGAGGGTGGTGCCTTTCGTACGCGACTCGAGGATCAGGCGCTTGCGCGCGTCGGTCCACCGTTCGTCGCCGATGCCGGCGCCGGCAAGGTGGACGAAGGCACCGATGCCATCGAGGCCGGTGGCGTCGATCGTCCCTGCCTCGGGATCCCACCCGAGCTCGTCGTCACCAGTGGGGCGGCTCCGAACGAGACGAACGGGGCGATGACCCGCGCGGGCGAGCGCGGGCAGGAGCGCCGAGCCGATGAAACCGTGCGACCCGGTGATTGCGACGTCCACGCCGATAGCATGGACGGTCCGAGCGCCCCTAGCTCAACTGGATAGAGCAGCGGACTCTTAATCCGCCGGTTCAGGGTTCGAGCCCCTGGGGGCGTACCAGTTCACTTACACCGTGAGAGCGAGCCGCCGGTAGGTGCGGCCCCATCCCTCCAACTTGTCGCTGCGCTGCCACTCCGGCATCGCATCGTCGAAGGTGACCCCGAAGCGGCGCCCGTAACGCTCCTGATCCTTCGTCGCTCGCTCCAAGACGGCGTAGCCACCCGTGTCGAGCGAGAAGGGCTTCTTCAGCACACCAAGGTGGTCGTACGGTCCCGGCGCCCATGGGTTGAAGTACGCGGGGAGCACGAAGTTGCTCACCGGCACCCGCATTCCTCCCGCCACGATCTTGTACGAACCGCTCTGGACGGGATCGCACACTTCGCGCGCCCAGAGATGCTGCTCCCCGTCGAAGCAGAACTCGTTCGCCCGGGGATCGGTGAACATCTCGAGCGCCTCGTGCGACGCGGTCACCGAGATCGGGTCCGAGCCCTTCACCCAGTCGCTGCCGTGCGTGGTCGAGGCGGCCGCGAACACATGCGAGTAGGGATCGCCGTCGCCGTCGACGATGTGCCATCCGTAGTCGGTCGCCTCGTCGGCGCTGTCGAAGAAATGGATCTTGTCGCCCCGTCCCCCGACTTTGAATCGAGCTTCGGTGACGCCCCACGCCGGTGCGAGATGACGCTGGACCTGAATCGTCAGGGCTTCGGCGATCGCATCCAGCACTCCGGGTGCGGGCGGGTACTCCCGGGTGTGATCGATCAACGCAATCGTGCGAATGCGCGGATCGTAGATCCTCTGCTTGTCGCCGTCGCCGCGGGTATCGCTGCCGCAGATGACGATACGGGCGCTCGTACACTGCCGGACCACATGAGCCGCAGAGTCATCTGGCGCGAGCGCTGGTTCGGTCCGGAGCGACGGCGCCGGCTACGGCTCGGCGCCCGCCGCCATTGGGTGTTCCTCGTCGTACTGGGGATCGGCCTCGTGCTCCGGGTGGTCACCCAAGTCGCCTATCGACCGGCGCTGCTGTTCATCGACTCGTACCGGTATCTCGAGAACCTGCACGACCTCAGTCCGACCGCGGTCTCGCAGCCCCTCGGGTACACCGTTCTCCTGCTGCGCCCGGTTCTCTCGGTCGGCAACCTCGCAGTCGTCGCAGGGCTGCAACACATCATCGGTCTCGGCATGGGCGTGGCCATCTATGCGCTGGTGGTCCGGCTGGGCGCGCGTCGCTGGGTTGCCGTGCTCGCCGCCGCGCCGGTTCTGCTCGACGCGTACCAGCTGCAGATCGAGCAGAACATCATGTCCGAGGTGCTGCTCCAGGCGCTCGTGCTCGGTGCCGTCGTGCTGTTGCTCTGGAGACGCCCCGTCACGCTGCCCGTCCTCGCGATCGCCGGTTTGCTGTTCGGGCTCGCCACATCGGTCCGGGTCGTCGGCGGTGTGCTCGTCTTGCCGGCGGTGGCGTTCGCGCTCGTCGCGGGCACCGGAGGCTGGCAGCGGCTGATCCGAGCGGCGACGATCGCGTTGGCGTTCGCGGTGCCGGTGGGCGCCTACAT
>JALZAA010000263.1 GCA_030948625.1 Actinomycetota bacterium | reverse complement strand
GTGGCGAACCAACCGAAACAGCGGGCGGGAACGCTCGACATCGACGCGTCCCGCAAGGGTGCGCGGTTCGTGCAGTGGTGCGACGCGTTCAACGTGCCGCTGCTGACGTTCGTCGACACGCCCGGCTACGAGCCCGGCACCGACCTCGAGTGGCGGGGGATGATCCGTCACGGCGCGCAACTCGTGCACGCGTACGCCGCCGCTACTGTTCCGCGACTGTGCGTGGCGATCCGCAAGGCGTACGGCGGCGCGTTCATCGTGATGGACTCCAAACGCCTCGGGAACGACTGGTATTGCGCGTGGCCGGGCGCCGAGATCGCCGTCATGGGCGCCGGCGGCGCAGTACAGATCCTGCACGGGAGGCGGCTTGCCGCGATCGACGACGAGCACGCTCGCCGCGCTGCGAAGGTCGACCTCGAGCGGGAGTACAACGACCGGTTCCTCAGCCCTGTCCCCGCCGCCGAGCGGGGCTATGTCGACGAGGTGATTGCACCCGGCGATACCCGGCGAGCGCTCGCCGCCGCCCTCGCGCGGTTCACGACGAAGCGGGAAGACCATCCGTCGCGGCGTCACTCCAACTCGCCGCTCTGACCTGAGGCGGCGCGGCATGTTGATCGACGGCAAGCGGATACTCGTCACCGGCGTCCTGAGCGACTCATCGATCGCCTTCGGCGTGGCGAAGCTCGCGCAGGAGGAAGGCGCCGAGGTGGTGCTCACCTCGTTCGGTCGCGCCATGAGCCTCACGAAACGGGCGGCCAAGCGCCTCCCGACGCCGCCGGAGGTCGTCGAGCTCGACGTGACGAACCCCGAGGACCTCGACGCGTTGGCGGAACGGGTCGGCGGCCGCCTCGACGGCGTGCTGCATGGCATCGGCTTCGCGCCCGAGTCGTGCCTCGGCGGAGGGTTCCTCACTGCCCCGTGGGAGGACGTGGCGGTCGCGCTCCAGATCTCCGCGTACTCCCTCAAGGCGCTTACCGTCGCCGCGCTTCCGCTCATGAAGGAAGGCGGATCCGTCGTCGGTCTCGACTTCGACAACACGCAGGCATGGCCGGTGTACGACTGGATGGGTGTGGCCAAGAGCGCGTTCGAGTCCACCGCGCGATATCTCGCCCGTGATCTCGGACCGCGCGGTATCCGCGTGAATCTCGTGTGCGCGGGCCCGATCCGTACGATCGCGGCCCGCAGCATCCCCGGCTTCGACCAGTTCGAGTCCGTCTGGGCGGAGCGCGCACCGCTGGGCTGGGACATCAAGGACACGGAACCGGTCGCCAAGGCGTGTGTCGCGCTGTTCTCGGACCTCTTCCCCGCCACGACCGGCGAGATGCTCCACGTAGACGGCGGGTTCCACGCCGTCGGCGCGTAGAGTTCACGCATCGCCAAGGGCAGGGGTGTTCGTCGGCGTCGCGTCGTAGCGGCGCACTTCCTCGCGGCAGCGATCGCGTCAGTGATCGTGGTCGCCTTGGCGTCGCCCGTGCCGGCCGCACCGGACGACACGCTCCTGATCATCAACGCCGAAGCCAAAGGCGGCCTGCCCCGCGACTATCGCTCGACGTCAGAGGCGTCGAAGCACGACGGAATCCGGACGGCGGCGGGGCTCGAGAAGCTGCGCGCCTCCGCGAGCGGGCAGTTCTCCGTAAAGGGATTGGCGGCGGTCTCGAAGCGCACCGGCGGGGCGCCGCTGATCGTGCTGGACCTCCGGCAGGAGTCGCACGGGTTCGTCGACGGGACGGCGGTGAGCTGGTTCGCCCCTCGCAATGCGGGCAACCAAGGCAAGACCCCCGAGCAGATCAACCAGGACGAGGCCGCATTGCTGGCGGGCCTGGCAGGACAGCCGACCGTCACCGTTCAGAAGATCACCGCGAAGAGCTCGGATGCCCGCATCGAAGGGACCGAGCCGGTTTCACTCCCGGCCCGGAACGTCCAGAGCGAAGAGCAGCTCGTCCTCGCGGAGGGCGCGGGGTACACGCGCGTCCCCAACGCCGATTACATCCCGTTCGACAACCAGCAGGTCGATCAGCTCGTCGCCTTCTGGCAGAGCCGATCCCCCGACACCTGGGTCCACGTGCACTGCAACGCCGGCGGCGGACGCAGCACGACTGCGCTCGTCCTCTTCGACATGCTCGAGAACGCGACCACGGTCAAGCTCCAGGACGTGGTCGACCGACAGGACGAGCTCGGAGGCAACGATCTGCTGGCGGTCAGGCCGAAGCCGAAGTGGCGGCACGACGCGAGGTTCAGCGAGCCGAGCTCGTTCGTCGCTTCTACCAGTACGCCCGGGAGCATCCCCGCGGAGAGGGCGAGACCTGGTCGAGCTGGGCGGCACGCAACCCGTAGACCACCTCACGCCTCGAGCGACTCGGTCACCTTCGGGACCGTCGCCTTCGGGCTGACTTTGTAGAAGGCGTCGGCGATCTTCCCCTTCTCGTCGACGACGAAGGCGGATCGGATGATGCCCATGAAGCTGCGGCCGTACAGCGTCTTCTTGCCCCACGTGCCCCACGCCGACGCGACCTTGTGTCCCTCGTCGGCGAGCAACGGAAACCCGAGCCCGTACTTCTCGTCGAACTTCTTCTGCTTTTCCGGCGTATCGGGGCTGATGCCCAAGACCTTCGCCTTGAGCTTCTTCAAGTCGGGCTCGGCGTCGCGGAGCGAGCACGCCTGCGTCGTACAACCCGGCGTGTCGGCCTTCGGGTAGAAGTAGACGACGATCTTCTTGCCCCGGAAGTCCTTGAGCTTCACGGTCTTCCCGCGTTGGTCACGCAACGCAAAGTCGGGGGCCGCATCACCGGGCTTCAACTTGGGCATGAGCGTTCCTTGTGACAGTGGTCAAGGGTGCAGGCCGTAGCATGCCGCACGTGCCTCGGCCTGCGCTGATCACGGTCGAGGCGTCGCCGAGCAAAGTTCGCGAGGCGGGCCGACGCGTGCTCGGCGTCAACCCCGACGCGGACGGCGTGCTGACGGGACCGCTCACCGGATGGGCCGACACGAGCGCGCGGCTTCGGGTCCGCGTGCGCCCGGTGGACGCCGACCGCACCGAAGTCGAGCTCAACATCGACGATCGCACCCACGTGCCGTACTTCCAATGGTTCCTCGGGCCGTTCCTGCGACTCGGTGAGCGCCGCAAGGTGCGCGAGCTGGGAGCGCGGCTCGCGGCCGAGGTGGAGGGACGACCACCGCCCGAGCCTCCCCGGCGCTCTCCACTCCTCCCGCCGGCGCCGTTCTCGCCGCAGGCGATCGTCCTGCTGGCGACGGTGGCGGCGATCGCGGCGCTCGCCAACTTCGGAGGCACGCTGTTCGGCCAAACCGCGGACTCCGTGACCAAGACGTTCGGCGCGTCGAACAAGGGACTCGGGGTCGCACTCGCGGTGTCGAGAGGGGGGGTGCTCGTCTCACTGATCGCGAGCGCGCTCGCCGACCGGCACGGCCGGCGGCGGCTCCTGCTGATCTGCTTCGCCGGTGTCTGCGTCACCAACGCGGTCTCTGCGCTCGCGCCGAACTTCGCCGTCTTCACCGGGTCGCAAGTGCTGACCCGCGCGTTCGCGAATGCCGCGCTCGTGGTTGGCGGCATCGCAGCCATGGAGGAGGCCCCGGAAGGCGCCCGCGCGTACGCCCTGTCGATGCTCGCCCTCGCGTACGGCGCCGGGTTCGCGATCGCCGTCGTGTTGCTTCCCCTCTCCGACATCGGCGAGCAGTCGTGGCGGATCGCGTTCGGGGTCAGCGCGCTGACGATCGTGCTGCTCCCCCGCCTTGCGCGCAGCCTGCGAGAGACGGGCAGGTACCTGGACCTCGCACGAACCAGCCTGCGGCGCGGGCGCGTCCGCGAAGTGTTCGAGCGCGCCTATGGCTATCGGTTCCTCCTCCTCGGTCTGGCCGCGTTCCTCACCAACTTCTTCAGCGCGCCCTCGGGCCAGCTCACGAACCGGTTCCTGACCGACGAGCACGGGTTCTCGAACACCCTGATCGCAGTGTTCCGCGCCGTCACCGCCGGCCTGCCCGGCCTGGTGGGCATCATCATCGCGGGCAAGCTCGCCGAGACGCGCGGTCGCCGCCCGGTCGCGATCGTCGCCATTGCAGTGGCCACGGTGTTCCAGATGATCTTCTTCCTCGGCGACGGTGCCGTCATCTGGGTCGCGTCGACGATCGCGATCATCGCCGCGAGCTGCGGCGCGATCGTGCTGGCCGCGTTCGACACCGAGCTGTTCCCGACCGAGGTACGGGGGACGTCGAACGCCCTGCTGCTCGTGTGCGGCGTCACAGGCTCGGCCGCCGGACTGCTGCTTGCGACGAACATCGAGGATGCCGTCGGCGGCCTGGGCCCCGCCATCGCGCTGTGCGG
>JALZAA010000250.1 GCA_030948625.1 Actinomycetota bacterium | reverse complement strand
CCGGCGACATGGCGGCGCAGATCGGCCTGGCGGCCGACAACCTCCAAGCCGTGCTCGCGCAGGCCGGGATGGGTCTGGCGAACGTGGTGCGGCTCAACTTCTACACGACCGACGTCGATGCGTTCATCGCCAACGCAGCCGTGCTCGGTGAGCGCACGGGTGCGGCGGGCGTGGCGCCGCCGGGCACGCTGCTCGGCGTGGCACGCCTAGCGTTCCCTGAGCTCATGATCGAGCTGGAGGCGACGGCGGTCGCGTAAGACTCAGCTCTCCGCGTAGTCGCTGACCGGCGGGCACTCGCACATCACGTTGCGGTCCCCGTAGGCGTTGTCGATCCGGCTCACCGGCGACCAGTACTTGTCCGCGCACAACGCGGTCACCGGGAACGCGGCCTCGTCACGCGTGTACGTCCGTGTCCACGTGTCGGTGGCGACGTCGGCGGCGGGATGAGGCGCGTTGCGCAAGGGGCTCTCATCGACGCGCCACTCCCCTCGCTCCACTCGGGAGATCTCGTCGCGAATCGCGACCATGGCGTCGCAGAAGCGGTCAATCTCGCCGAGATCCTCTGACTCTGTCGGCTCGATCATGAGCGTGCCCGCGACGGGGAACGACATCGTCGGTGCGTGGAACCCGAAATCGATGAGGCGCTTGGCGACGTCCTCGACACTCACGCCGGTCGTGTTCGTGAGCGGGCGCAGGTCGAGGATGCACTCGTGGGCGACAAGGCCGCCCGGCCCCGCGTACAGCACCGGGTAGTGCGACGCGAGCCGACGGGCCACGTAGTTGGCGTTCAGGATGGCCACCTGCGTCGCCTGCAGCAGGCCCGTGCTCCCCATCATCGCGATGTACGCCCACGAGATGGGCAGGATCGCAGCCGACCCCCACGGCGCGGCGGAGATGACGCCGAGACCCCCGTCCGGCCCCGCCTCGGCGACCTGCCCGTGGCGGGGCAGGAACGGCGCCAGGTGCTCCCGTACGCCGATCGGCCCGACGCCGGGGCCTCCCCCGCCGTGCGGTATGCAGAACGTCTTGTGGAGGTTCAGGTGGGACACGTCGGCGCCGAACTCCCCCGGCTTCGCCACGCCGACCAGCGCGTTGAGGTTGGCGCCGTCGAGGTACACCTGACCGCCGAACTCGTGCACCACCGCGCAGATGTCGACGATGCGATGCTCGAAGACCCCATGCGTCGACGGATACGTCACCATCAGCGACGCGAGGCGGTCGGCGTGCTCGTTCGCCTTCTTCTTGAGGTCGTCGAAGTCGACGTTGCCGTCGTCGTCGCAGTCCACGACCACCACATGGAGGCCGGCCATCGCCGCGCTCGCGGCGTTCGTGCCGTGTGCCGACGCGGGGATCAGACACACATCGCGTCCGGCATCGCCGCGGCTCTCGTGGTACTTCCGGATCGCCAGCAGCCCCGCGAACTCCCCCTGTGAGCCGGCGTTGGGCTGCAGCGACACCGCGTCGTACCCGGTGATCTCGCACAGCCACGCCTCGAGCTCGGCGAACAGCTCCAGGTAGCCCTGCGCCTGGTCGAGGGGCGCGAACGGATGGAGGCGAGCGAACTCGGGCCACGTCACCGGAAGCATCTCGGTGGTTGCGTTGAGCTTCATCGTGCACGACCCGAGCGGGATCATCGTGCGGTCGAGCGCCAGATCCCGATCCGAGAGGCGGCGCAGGTACCGCAGCATCTCGGTCTCCGAGTGGTGCCGGCGGAAGACCGGATGCGTCAGGAACTCCGACGTGCGGGCGAGCGCATCAGGGATGAAGCGCGGGCCGCGCCGGTCGAGCGCGGCGAGCGAGGCCCCGACGCCGAACGCGGCCCATATCCGCTCGACGACGTCGCGGTCCGTGGTCTCATCCAGCGCGATACCGAGCGTGTCGGCGTCGACGAACCGGAGGTTGAGCCGGAGCTCGCGCGCCCGTGACGCGATCTCGACGGCGCGGCCGGGGACGCGGACCGTGATCGTGTCGAAGAACTCCTCAGTGACCACGTCCACGCCGCCACCGCGCAGGCCCTCGGTCAGGATCGCAGTCAACCGGTGCACGCGCCGGGCGATGCGGCGCAGCCCGTCGGGCCCGTGGTACGTCGCATAGAGGCCCGCCATCACCGCCAGCAGCACCTGCGCCGTGCAGATGTTGCTGGTCGCGCGCTCGCGGCGGATGTGCTGCTCGCGCGTCTGGAGTGCGAGGCGCAGCGCCGAACGGCCGCCGGCATCGACCGACACGCCGACCAGGCGTCCCGGCATCGACCGCTTGTGCTCGTCGCGCGTCGCGAAGAACGCGGCATGCGGACCGCCGAATCCCATCGGCACCCCGAAGCGCTGTGACGAGCCGACGACGACGTCCGCGCCCATCTCGCCCGGCGGTGTGAGCACGACGAGCGCGAGCAAGTCGCTGGCGACTGCGACCATCGCGCCCCGGGCGTGCAACCGTTCGATCGCCGGGCGCAGATCGCCCGCCGCACCGCTGCTCCCCGGGTACTGGAGCAGCGCGCCGAACACGCCGTCTATGGGGTCCTCGCGCGCTGCATCGGCGACCACTGCGAGCTGCACGTCGACGCCGATCGGTTCTCCGCGCGTGCGCACGACGTCGATGGTCTGCGGATGGCAGTCGGCATCGACGAGGAAGGTCGCTCCGGCTCCGGGGTTCAACCGCTTGCACATCGCCATGGCCTCGGCGGCCGCGGTCGCCTCGTCGAGCAGCGACGCGTTGGCGAGGTCCATGCCCGTGAGGTCGCTCACCATGGTCTGGAAGTTGAGGAGCGCCTCGAGGCGGCCCTGGGAGATCTCGGGCTGGTAAGGCGTGTACGCCGTGTACCAAGCGGGGTCCTCCAGCACGTTCCGCTGGATGACCGTCGGCGTGAACGTGTCCGAATAGCCCATGCCGATGAGCGACGTGAACACCTGGTTGCGTTGCGCGAGCTCTCGGAGTCGCGCCAGCGTGTCGGCCTCGCTGCGCGGAGCGGGCAGGCGCAACGGCTCGCGCGTGCGGATGCTGTCGGGAACCGCGCGGTCGACGAGCTCGTCGACCGATGAGAGCCCGAGCGCGGTGAGCATGCGAGCCTGCTCGTCGGCATCCGGTCCCACGTGGCGGCCCACGAACCGGTCCGGCGTCTCGAGCTCCGGGAGTGACTGCTCGGCTGCCATCGGGCTCCTCTTTCGGTCGACATGCTGGTGTGCGGTGCCACAGGGCTGTGGCCCGCTCCCCGCTCTGTCCCGGAACCTGAGAGATTCGCCCGGGCGCTCCGTTGCGTCCCGGCTTTCCCCGTCGGTGAGACCCGGCCGCGACCGGCGTCTGCTCTCCAGAGGTGCCTCGCCCGAACGGTCCCTTCGCCTGAGAGTTTCCGGGGAGGTTGCTCCTTCGGCTCCCCCGACCGACAGGCGGTAGGGGGTCTCTCCCGTTCGGGTTCGACGGCGTTTTCCCCGAGGTTAGTTCCTTGGATTGTCGCCGTCGCGGGCTCCGGCTTTGCGGCGACGGTCGGCGAAGCCGCCGTCGCCGCGGCCGTGCCGGACGAACGGCGGCTTGGTGAGCGTCGCCTGCGCCGGCCGCCCGCGAATGTCGACGACTACGGCGGCGCCGTCTTCGAGGTCCGGGCGCAGGAACGCGAGAGCGATGCCCCGCTCGAGCACGGGCGAGAAGTTGCCGCTCGTCACCTCGCCGACGGGCTCCTCCCCTCTCGAGACCTGGTAGCCGCTCCGGGGGATCTGGCGACCTTCCAGCACGAGGCCCCGCAGCCGTCGCGCCACGCCGCGTTCGCGCTCGGCGAGGAGCGGTGCTCGTCCCCGGAAGTCGCCCTTGTCGAACCGCACGACCCACGACAAACCGGCCTGCAGCGGCGTGATCCCCGGCCCGAGCTCGTGCCCGTGCAGCGGGAGCCCCGCTTCGAGCCGCAACGTGTCACGAGCGCCGAGCCCCGCCGGACGGATGCCGGCGCCGAGCAGCTTCTCCCAGATGCCCGACGCGACCGCGGAGGGCACGTGGAGCTCGACACCGTCTTCGCCCGTGTACCCGGTTCCGGCGACCCAGCCCCGCGCGCCGTCGAAGACCGCCGGCGCCACCCCGAAGCGGGGCATCTCGGCCCATGCGGGATCGACAGCACGGAGCCGTTCGCGGGCCTCGGGGCCCTGCACGGCGAGCACCGCGCGCGTTGCGGTGACGTCCTCGATGGTGCACGGGCCGTCGGCGTGGACCCGTGCGGCATCCTCGAGGGCGGCGACGAGCGGCGCAGTGTTCGAGGCGTTCGGCATGACGAGGAACTCGTCCTCCGCCACCCACCACACGATGATGTCGTCGACGACGTGCGCGTCATCCGGGTCGAGAAGGTGGGTGTATTGCGCTCGGCCGGGCTCGATGCGACCGAGGTCGTTCGTCAGTGCCCACTGGAGCATGCTGAAAGCGCCGCGACCCGCGACCTGCACCGATCCGAGGTGCGACACGTCGAAGACGACCGCGTGCTGCCGGCACGCGCGGTGCTCCTCGATCACGCTCGAGAACTGGATCGGCATGTCCCAGCCGCCGAACTCGGCCATGCGCGCGCCAAGCGCGCGGTGTTCGCCGTCGAGCGGGCTGCGGCGCAGCGAGGAGCCCTCGGCTTCGTTCATGAGGCGGGAAGCCTAGGCGCCGGTGTGGCGCCGCCGGCTCAGGCCGACTCGGCCTCCGGCCCGGCGCGACCGGGAGCGCGCTCGACACCGAGGCGCAACGGGCGGCCCTCGCCGAGCTGGTCGCTCAGCTGCGACGGCGGCTCGAGTCCGTACTTCACGAGCAGGTGAAGGTAGTCACGCTGGTAGAGCACTTTGATCCGCACGTCGGGATGCATCTCGCGAAGGCGGCGGGCTTTGCGATTCTTCTTGGTGACGAGCTTCTGGTTGAGCGTCGTGACCTCGATGTAGAGGTCGTACGCGGGGAGATAGAAGTCGGGCGTGAACGCTTGCGCGGGCCGGCCGTCGCGATCGAGCTCCAACGTGAACGTGCGCGGCTCGTACTCCCACTCGATGCCGTAGAAGTCGAGGAGCTTCGCGAACTGGCGCTCGGAGTTGTGGGCGAAGTGCACGCGCTCGTGCGGCAGCGTCTCTTCGCTCGTCTGCACGCGCCGTCAACCGCCCTCGGCCGCTTTGGGCGCGCCGGCGCGCGCCTGCGGAGCGTCGTCCGGCGCGACGTCGGCGAGGTCGTGAATGCTCGCTTGGAGCTCGCCGACGACCTGTGCCAGTGACACGATGTTCAGCACCCCCTGGCCCTGCCGCACGACGTCGACGAGGTCGTCGCCGGTGCGAGCGAGCACGGAGTTGCCGCCGTTGAGGACGAGGCTCGCGGTGGCCCAGTCGTCGCCGAGGTCGCCGCGGATGTAGTCGATCGCCCTCCGGGCCGCCTGCAGCTTCACGCCCGCGTCGAGAAGGTTCTTGATGACCTTGAGACGCACGAGATCGCGGTACGAGTATCGGCGCTGTGTGCCGCTCCCGTGGGCATCGGCGAGCGACGGTCGCACGAGATCGGTGCGCGCCCAGTAATCGAGCTGGCGGTACGAGATGCCGACGATCTTGCACACCTGCGGGCCCCGGAAGCCGCTCTCGGCCGCCTCTCCCCCGCCGGCCTCCCCGGAGAGGGCGGCATCCAGCGAACCCTGCTCTGGGGTTGCGACGGCTCCGCCGCCTCGCCCGCCACTGGTCCTGCCGACACCTGTCGCCGCCATCGGAACGCTCCGGTCTGGGCTGCCCGTCAGCCCGCGAGTCACATACCCGTAGTTACGCCCATGTGACGCTACTACAGGCCGCCCCGGCGCGGGTCAACGTTCTGCGCTCAGCTACCGGCCGAGCCCCCGCCCGAGGCGAAATCCTCGGGACGGACCTGGTCGAGGAACTCGCGGAACTGCTCGATCTGCTCTTCCTCTTCGTCGTTCTCGAAGAGCACGCCGGCCTCCTCGAGGACGGCCTCGTCGGCGAAGATCGGGACCGTGTCCTCGTAGCGGACGGCGAGGGCGATGGCGTCGGACGGCCGCGACGAGATCCGGTAGGCGTTGCCGTTCCCGGAGAGCTCGATCTCGGCATAGAACGTGCCGTCGTGGAGCTCGGTGATCACGACCTGCTGCAGCCGCATCGACATGTCGTCGAGGACGTTCTTGAACAAGTCGTGGGTCATCGGCCGCGGCGTCTCCATGCCTTGGAGGGCGTACACGATGGCCGTCGCTTCGGGGGGGCCGATGAAGATCGGCAGGTAGCGCTGCCCGTCGTCCTCTCGCAGCAGCACGATGGGCTGGTTCGTCGGGACCTCGACGCGGACGCCCACGAGCGACAGACGGATCACGCGCTTCCTCCGTAGATCCGGGGAGCCCTCAATTTACCACCGGCTTTTGGGAGTGGAGTCATCACGGCGTTTGCGGAGGGCGGGACTCGGGGTGCCGTACAGGGTGTCGACGTAGGCCGAGGGACGCTCGAGGACCTCGCCGCGGTCCGCCTCCACGATGTACGGCAGGTTGCGGTACAGGTCCGCGTAGTGCAGCCCGTATCCGAGCACGAACACGTCGTCGATCTCCTGGCCGACGTACCGGACCGGCTGCGGGACGATCCGTCGTGCAGGGCGGTCGAGGAGGGTGCACACCTCGAGCGAGCGTGGTGAGCGTTCTCGCACGTACGACAACAGGTACGCAATCGTCAGTCCCGTATCGATCAGGTCCTCGACGAGGATCACGTCGCGCTCCTCGACGTCCATCTCGAGGTCTTTGAGGATCCGCACCCGCCCGGAGTCGGGCGCGTACCGCGAGATCGCGAGGAAGTCGACGGCGACGTCGATGTCGGTGATCGCCCGGACGAGGTCGGCGAGGAAGATCAGCGCGCCCTTGAGCACGCCGACGAGCACCACGCCGTCGGGATGATCGGCCGAGATCTCACCCGCGATGCGCCGGACGTGCCGGGCGAGAGCGTCGCGGTCGACGAGGACGGTGGGTGGCTGCGGCGTCGCTCTGATCCACGGCGCGCGGGACGCCGGGCTCACCCGGCGAAGGAATCGCGTATGGCCTGGACGAGCAGCGCGCCTCGAAGTCCCCGGCCCAGCCTCGACAACGCGGCCAGCTCTTCCTGCGCCCGCTGCCGAGCATCGGGGTTGCGCTGCCGCAGGTACTGCATCGCCACCTGCGTGAACAACCCTGCTTCCTTCTCGGCGAAGTGCTTGTACATGCGGAGGTGGCGGGCGCCGATGCCGTGCGCGTAGAAGCCGGCGGCGGCCTTCGCGATGGCCTGTCCCTCGTCATCGAAATACTCGTCCCGGTTCGAGTCGACGTTGGGGGTGACGAAGCCGAACGACTCCAGCTCGTCCAGCTGCCAGTCCTCGAGCCCGACGGACCGGGCGAGCTCATCGCGCGTGAGCCCCGGCTTCTCCGGGTGCATGCTCGCCGCCTGTGCCGTCCGCGCCGTCTGCGTCGTGTGCGTCGCAGTATCCGTGGTGCTCTCCGTCTGCACGGTGCTCGCCGGCTCCCCGCCGGGAACGGAGGTGGGATCGTCGAACGGCAACGGTGGAGCGACGTCGGGATCGGGACGCGCGGAGCGACGCGACCGCCGCCGCGTGCCCGGGACGGCCGTGGACCCCGGCGCGATCGCGCTCACGGGAGCGGGCTGCGCGCCGTCGCCCAGAAGCTCGAGCCGCTCTTTGATCACCTTGAGCGGGAGGAAGTTCTCCTTCTGCTGGTGCAGGATCCAGCGCAGGCGCGAGACGTCGGCGCTGTAGAACTTGCGGTAGCCGGACGGCGTGCGCTCCGGATCGATGAGGCCCTGGCTCTCCAGGAACCGGATCTTGGAGATCGTGACGTCGGGGAACTCCTCGCGGAGAATGTTGAGGACCTCGCCGATCGAGAGATGTGAGGCGTCGTGGCTGGTGCTGGCGCTCACGCGTGCTCCTCGGCGCCGCCCACGATCAGAGTGAGCACGAACCGCCCCACCTGCAGCTCGTCGAGGTGGTGGACGGGCGCCGATTCGACCCGCTCACGGTTCACGTACGTGCCGTTGAGGGACCCAGCGTCGCTGATCTCGTAGGAGCCGTTGTCACGGCGGATGACGGCATGGCGACGGGACACCGTGATGTCGTCGAGGAAGATGTCGGAATCGGGATGCCGCCCCACCGTCGTCGTGTCGCGGTCGAGGAGGAAGCGGCTTCCGGCGTTGGGGCCCCGGCGCACGACGACCAAGCCGGTGCCGACCGGCAGCTCGGCGAGGACGTTCCCCAGCTCCTCGTCGAGCTCCAGGCGGTCGATCGTCGACAACGACCCCGTGGTCTCGTCCTCGGTCGTGGGCAGCGGCGCGCCGCACGACGAGCAGAAGTTGGCGCCGGTTTCGTTGGCATGCCCGCACCGGCGGCAAATCACATTTTCCTCCATTGGCGCCGTCGCAAGCTCCGGCTCTGCCCGACGGTCGGCAAAGCCGCCGTCACCGCGGGCAAGGCTACTGCCGGCCGATATGGCCACCAAGGGTGAACCGGCCGGGGAACTACAGCGCTATTGCTCTTCGACGAGACGCCGATACGCCGCCGCATCCAGCAGCTGCTCGACCTCCGACGGGTCGGACATCTCGATCTCGAACATCCAGCCGTCGCCGTACGGGTCGTCGTTGATCCGCTCCGGCGCATCGGCCAGAGCGGTGTTCACCTCGGCGATCGTCCCGCTCACGGGGGCGTAGATATCGGACACCGATTTGGTCGATTCGACCTCTGCGCAGACCGCCGTCGCCGCGACCGTCGTCCCCGCGTCGGGCAGCTGCACGTACACGATGTCGCCGAGCGCATCCTGGGCGTAGTCGGTGATCCCGACGCGGGCACGGCCGCCGTCGACGGCCACCCACTCGTGCTCTTTCGTGTACCGCAGGTGCTCGGGGAACTCCATCACCCTCTCTTTCGAGCCGACGACCGGCAGATCGTAGGCGCGGCGCCGGGAGCCAGAGGCCGACGCGGTGCCGGGACGACGCCGGGCGGGCCCCTAGCGCACGATCTGGCGGATGCGGCGGGCGTACTCCTGCGCGAGCTGCCGGGCGTTCTGGTCGCTGTCGCTCTCGGACCAGACGTGGGTGATCGCTTCCTCGGGATCGGGCAGCACCAGCGCCCAGCCATCGGGGTGCAGCACCTTGACCCCGTCGACGAGCACGACGTCGCGGGAACCGGCGCGCTCGACCATCTCGCGCATGACGGCGCCCTTGCGCTCCCACGGCGTCGCCACGGATTCGTGCGCCATGTGCAGACGCGGCAGCTCCTTCACCACCGACGACAGCGTCCGGCCCGTCGACGCGAGCAGGTCGAGGAGCTTGACCAGCGTCGCGGTGGCGTCGAACGCCGGCATGAAGTCGGGCCAGATGAACCCGCCGTCCGGCGAGGCGGCGAAGTCGATATCGCCCGTCGACGCCACCTCCATGAGGTGCTGAGCCGACAGCTTGGTCCAGGTGATCGTGGCGCCGTTGTCGTTCGCGATGCGCTCCGCGACGCGGCTGACCGCGACCGGCAACGCAACTCGTGCGCCGCGTTTCGCCTCGGTGACCAGGCTCAAGAGCGCCAGCAGCGCCTGGTCGTTGGTAAGCGCGTGACCCTCGTCGTCGATGATCGTGGCCGTCTCACCGTCGGGATCCATCGCGACACCGATGTGACTCCCCGACGCAAGGACGAGGTCCGACAACCGCGAGACCCGGGCGGAACGCTCCTCGAGGGCAGCCGTGGCCGACGCGGTGCTCGCGTACGGGTTGACCGCCAGCACCTCGGCGCCCGTCTTCGCCAGGACGCTCGGCATGACGATCGAGGCCGCGCCGTACGAGTAGTCGAGGACGACCTTGAAACCGTGCTCGAGCAGCCGATCGCTGTCGACGGTGTCCATCAGCGCCGAGGTGTAGAACTCGAGCGACCGGGGCGGGTACTCGATGTCGCCGATGTCGGCGGCGAACGCGCGCCGGTAGTCCTCGCGATACAGGAGACGCTCGATCCGACGCTGCATCGACTCGTCGATGTCGCGCCCGTCGGCGTCGAAGAACCGGATCTCGACCGTGTCGGGATCGCCGGGCGCGAGGCGGGTGGTGATCCCGCCCCGGGCATGGCTGTTGCGGACCTGGAAGCGCGTGAGCGGCACCGTGGCGAGCTCGACGTCGTCGACGTTGATGCCGGCGAGGTTCACCCCGCCGATCATGGCCCGCTTCAACGCGCGCGCGATCCGGCTGGTGTCACGACTGGTGGTGACGGTCGCGCCCTTCTTGAGCGCGGTGCCGTACGCGGTCGCGACACGGATTGCGACCTCCGGGGTCACGTCGACGTTGGCGAGCCCGCGGATGCCGCGCCGCCCGAACAGCGTGCGCGCGCCGCGGCTCTCCCACACGATCGACGAGTTGACGACGGCCCCGTTCTCGACCGTCTTGAACGGATACACCTTCACACCCGGGTTGATGACGGCCTGCTCACCCACGAAGCACTCGTCGCCGACGATGACGCCTTCCTCGACGCGAGCGTGGGCGCGCAGGTCGGTCGAGCGTCCGATCACGCAGCCGCGCAGGCGCGCGCCCGGGCCGACGTACACATGGTCGTGGCAGACAGCGCGTTCGACGAACGCCTCCGCCTTCACGACCACGTCGGTCCCGAGGACGGTGTACTCCCGGAGGTGGGCGCCGGCCTCGATCCGGCAGTTGTCGCCGATCACCACGGGGCCGTCGATCCGGGCTGCGGGGTCGACGTCGGCGCCTTCGCCGAGCCAGATCCCCTCGCCGATCCGGAACCCGTCGATGTCGATCCGCACGCGTTGGTCGAGGCCGTCCTGGTGGGCGCGGAGGTACGCCTCGAGCGTCCCGACGTCCTCCCAGTAGCCGTCGACGACCGTGCCCATAAGCGGGAGCTTCTTGTCCAGCACGGCAGGGAACACGTCACCGGCGAAGTCGACGGACTCGTCGCCGGGGATGAAGTCGAAGATGCCGGGCTCGAGGACGTAGATGCCGGTGTTGATCGTGTCCGAGAACACCTCACCCCAGCTCGGCTTCTCGAGGAACCGCTCGATGGAGCCGTCGGGCTTGGTGATCACGATCCCGAACTCGAGCGGGTTCTCGACCCGTTT
>JALZAA010000205.1 GCA_030948625.1 Actinomycetota bacterium | reverse complement strand
ATCAACGACTTTCTGCCAGAGGCTCTGGAAGTCGTCACCGCCGTCGCAATTGATCCGCATGGCCAGGCGGTTGCGGCCCGTGATCTCTGCCGATACCGCTGCGAGGCTGGTTTTGCCGACGCCGCGTTCACCAAAGATCACCCCGTGCTGGCCGGGCCGCTCGACGGCATCCATCACCCGGACGAGTTCGCCGGCTCGACCTGAGAACAAGTCCTGGTGAGTGATCGGACTGCCAGGCCGGAACGCCCGCGTGAGCTGATGGAGGCGGTCCAGGTCCTGGTCGCCGGTTGTCCCAGTCATGGGCTTGATTCTACCAGTAGAACCGGTACTGGGAGCAGTACCGCCAACACTGGGCGAATGGTCCGTCTCCTGCTTGGCAACCCCACTCATCACGCGGAACGGAGCCCCCGCGGCGCATCGCGCCAGGAGGTTCTGACAATGTTTGCAATCCGTTTGCAGATCGGCGGTCTTCGCCGCCGCTGGTCTTCGAGCGAGAACGCGTTTGCGCTGGGTAAGAGGTGTGGGGCCGGGAGGGATCGAACCTCCGTCCGACGGATTATGAGTCCGCTGCTCTACCACTGAGCTACGGCCCCGCCGCGCAATCTAGGGCGGCGGGTCGCGGCCCGGCTCAGGGCTCTTCGAGGTAGTCGCGGAGGCGTTGCGAGCGGGTGGGATGACGCAGCTTGGCCAGCGTCTTCGACTCGATCTGCCGGATGCGCTCGCGCGTCACGCCGAACTCCTTGCCGACCTCCTCGAGCGTGCGCACCTGGCCGTCGTCGAGGCCGAAGCGCAGCCGGACGACCTGCCGCTCGCGATCGTTGAGCTCCTCGAGCGCCTCGACGATCGCCTCCGTCAGCAGCGCCCGCGCGGCGGCCGTGGCAGGAGCGATCGCAGCCGGGTCTTCGACGAAGTCGCCGAGGGAGCTGTCGTCCTCCTCCCCCACCGGCGTCTCGAGGGACACCGGCTCCTGGGCGATGCGCTGGATCTCGCGCACGCGGTCGGACGTCATCTCCACCTTGATCGCGACCTCTTCGACCGTCGGCTCGCGGCCGAGCTCCTGGAGCATCTGGCGCTGGATGCGAAGCACCTTGTTCATGGTCTCGACCATGTGCACGGGAATGCGGATCGTGCGGGCCTGGTCGGCGATGGCGCGCGTGATGGCCTGTCGGATCCACCACGTCGCATACGTGGAGAACTTGAAGCCCTTCGTGTAGTCGAACTTCTCGACGGCGCGGATGAGCCCGAGGTTCCCTTCTTGCACGAGGTCGAGCAGCGCCATGCCGCGGCCGACGTAGCGCTTGGCGATCGAGACGACGAGGCGGAGGTTCGCCTCGGTCAGCTGGCGCTTGGCCAGATCTCCGTCGGTGACGACCGCCTCGAGACTGGCTCGCGTCTCGTCGAAGACGTTCGGCTCGGGCTGCTCGGGTTGCTCGAGATGCTCGACCGCGAACAAGCCGGCCTCGATCCGCTTCGCCAGCGTCACCTCTTGCTCCGCAGTGAGCAGCGGGACCTTGCCGATCTCCTTCAGGTACATCCGTACCGGGTCGAAGCTGCCCATCTCCGCTGCGTGTCCCGATCGGGCCGCGGGCTCGCCGAGATTGCCCAGTCGGGACACGGGCGGTTTCGCAGCGGGGGCGGCACCGGGGCGGGTCACCACGCCACCGGATCGGTGCGGCTCCGAGGCGCGAGGTCGGTGCAGCGCGCCGGAGTCCGTTCCGGAGCGGCGTTGGTCCTCGCGCTCGAGCTCCTCGGCGATCTCGTCGACGACTTCGACGCCGCGCGAGCTGATCGCGGCGTAGATCGCAGCCAGGTCCGAAGTTTCCGGCTCGAGCCCCGGGAACGCGGCGAAGATCTCGCCGGTCGTGACGAACCCGCGCTCTTTGACTCGAGTCAGCAGCGCGTCGACGCCGCCGTCGCGCGTTGCAGTGTCGGACGTGACATCGGTGGAGCCGTCGGACGGAGCCGCGGCCGGTGTCGCTGTGGAGTCGTCCACCCGCTACTACCCCCGCGCCTTGTCGCTGCCCTTGGCTCGGGCGACTGCCCACCCTACCAACTGCTCGGCATCTGCCCGCGCGGCTTCCCACTCACCAATTTCGCGATGGTGCGCCATCGCGGAAAGATGCGTTTTGATCTCGCTGGCGTGCTCGTCGTCGCCGTCTCGCAGCATCGTCGCGAGCAGACGCTCAGCGGCGGGCTCGACGGTATTGATCATCAGGCGGGCGCTCAGCGTTTGGAGCTCATCGTCGTCGCCGATGACCATGGGCTCTTCGACGGCGAGGCGTTGCAGTAACTGACGCGACGGACCGTCGCTTGCTTCGAGCGCCTCGTGGAACGTTGACGTCTCGGTGAGCAGGTCGAACACCTGGCGGGCAGCCGGGTCGAACAACAGCGACGCGTCGAGCCAGTCCGCGACCAACTCGGGCTGGTGGATCGCCCACCGCAGGAGGTCCAGCTCGCGCCGGTCGACGACCGGTTCGCGTCCGTTGCCGTCTGTAGGAGCGTCGGGCGGTGGTGACGCGCGCACAGCGCGGCGGCCCGACCGCGCCACGGCGCGTACCGTGTCACGGAGCCGATCGGCGTCGATCTCCAGCGCGCCGGCGAGCTTCATCACGTACTGGTCGCGCACGAGCTCGTTGGGATGGGTGGCGACGATCTCCGCGGCCGCTTCGGCGGCACGGGCCCGGCCTTCGAGCGTGCGGACGTCGGCGCCGGCGAGGAGCCGGTCGAGGCGGAACTGGAGGAACGGCGCCGCGCGCTCGACGGCAGTCCCCAGCGCGGCCGGGTCGTCGTTCCAGAGATCGCCCGGGTCGCGGCCGGGCGGCAGGTCGGCGACCTCCACCTGAACCTCGTACTGCTGCTCCCACTGGTACCAGCGCTCGGCCGCGGCCTGGCCGGCTGTGTCGGCGTCGTACGCGAGCACCACCTTGCGGGCGAGGTTCTTGAGGATCTGGAAGTGGTCGTCGGCGAGCGCGGTGCCGCATGTCGCGACCGCGTTGGGAATGTCGGCGAGCGCGAACGCCATGACGTCGGTGTAGCCCTCGCAGATCACGACCTCGCCGCGCGCTACGACCTCGCCCTTGGCCCAGTTGAGCCCGTACAAGAGGCGGCTCTTCTGGTAGATCGGCGTCTCCGGCGAGTTCTTGTACTTGGGCATCTCGTCGCCGAGCGCGCGTCCTCCGAACCCGGCCGGCTCTCCGCGGCTGTCGTAGATCGGGAACATCAGCCGACCCCGGAACTGGTCCTGGAGCTTGTTGGCGCGGTTCACGAAGGCGAGACCGGCGTCGACGATGTCCTCGCGCTTCAGGCCCTCGCGCTGCAGGTGGCCGCTCACGGCGTCGAACCCGTCCGGCGCCCACCCGAGGTGGAATCGACGGGCGGCATCGCCGTCGAAGTTGCGACTGCGCAGGTGCTGGCGCGCCCGGCCGGCTTCGGGTGCCTCCATGAGCAACCGGTGGTAGAAGACGACCGCGGCACCCACCGCTTCGCTGAGGCGCTCCTTGCGCTTGCGGTCCTTGCCGACGTTGGCGTTGTCGTACCGAAGCGTGATGCCGCAGCGCGCCGCGAGCCGCTCGACGGCTTCGACGAAGTCGAGGTGCTCGACCTCGCGGATGAACGTGATCGCGTCGCCGCTCTTCTGGCAGCCGAAGCAGTGGTAGACGCCCAGCTCGGGGTTGATGGAGAACGACGGCGTCTTCTCGGAGTGGAACGGGCACAGCCCCATGAACCGGCGGCCGACGCGCTTGAGGGCGATGTGCTCCCCCGCCAGCGCCACTAAATCGGTCGACTCGCGGACCCGGGCGACATCGTCGTCGAGGATGCCCATCGGGGTCAGGTTAGGGCGGAGCAGCCGCCCACCACGTCACACGCCGCGCGGGAGCGCCTCGGGACGCCAGCCCAGGACTTCGACGCCGAGCCCGAGGGCAAAGCGATCGGTCATCCCGCTCACGTACTGCACCGCCAGCGCGGCGGCGGCCGGAGAACCGGCGTCGACGGGTGGGTGCGTGCCGTCCGCGACGTCGGGAACGCGGCCGGGCGCGTCGGCGAAGTGCTCGACGAGCCCGCGCAACAGGTGCACGACTTTCTCGGCCTGCTTGCTGGCCGCGGGACGGAGGTAGATGCGCGCGAAGTTGAAGTCGCGGAACGCGTCGAGCGCCGACGCCGCCGGCTCGGTCATGCCGATCTCGCCCGTGCGGTCGACGGCGTCGAGCACCGCGTACATGAACGCGCCGATCTGCTCGGACCGGCGGTCCCCCACCACGTCGCGCACATTGTCCGGGAGGTCGTCGGGCGTCAGGATGCCGGCGCGCACCGCGTCTTCGAAGTCGTGGCACACGTACGCGATCCGATCGGCCCAGGCGACGACCTCACCTTCGGGTGTGGCGGGCGCGGGGCGCCGCCACGAGTGATTGCGCACACCGTCGAGGGTCTCGAGGCACAGGTTGAGCGGCGCGAGTGTGACGTCGGCGCCGTAGACCGCGTGGTCGTAGCCGGTCCCGGGCAGGTACGGCGTGAACGCCTCCTCCGACGCGTGCCCCGCAGGACCGTGGCCGCAGTCGTGCGCGAGCGCGATGGCTTCGACCAGCGGCAGGCACAGGTTCGCGACGCGGCCGATGCCGACGGCGATCTGCGCGACCTCGACGGCGTGCGTGAGGCGCGTGCGCAGATGGTCGTCCTCGGGGGCGATGAACACCTGGCACTTGCCGGCGAGGCGGCGCCACGGGCGCGAGTGCTTTACGCGGTCGAGGTCGCGTTCGAAGCACAAGCGGTACGCGTCGGGCTCCTCGCGGGTGAGCCGGTGGCCGGAGCCGACGGGTCGGGTGGCGCCGGGCGAGAGCGCGGCCGCGAGCTCCGCCTCGCGCTCCTCCCGCAGCCGCAGGCGCCCGCCGACGAACGCGTCGGCATCGGCATGTGCGCGCCGAATGGCTGCGCCCTGTTCGACGATCACCGGTTCCATGACGTGACCCTACCGGTGGGGTGTGACAGTCACACCGATGTCACGAAAAAACGCTTGTGGAGCGCATTTCGGTGACAGCGGTGCTCGGGGTTACGCCGATGCTCCCGGGCCTTCGTCGCCGCCGAGGGCGGCGTGCGCGGCGGCGAGTCGAGCGATGGGAACCCGGTAGGGCGAGCACGAGACGTAGTCGAGCCCGATCTCGTAGAAGAACTGCACCGACGGCGGATCGCCGCCGTGCTCGCCGCAGATCCCGAGCTTGATGTCGGGGCGGCCCTCGCGGCCTTCCGTGACGGCTTGGCGGACGAGCTGACCGACACCCTCGACGTCGAGGGTCTCGAACGGGTTCGCCGGAAGCAGCCCGAGCTCGAGGTACTTCGGCATGACACGACCTTCGACGTCGTCGCGCGAGAAACCGAATGTCATCTGCGTGAGGTCGTTGGTGCCGAAGGAGAAGAACTCGGCCACCCCGGCGATCTCACGCGCCTCGAGCGCGGCGCGCGGCGTCTCGACCATCGTGCCGACGAGGAACGACACCCCCTCGCGGCTGTCGGAGAAGAGTGCCTCGGCGACCTCGCGCACCTCGTCGACGAGGAACTTCAGCTCGCGCTCGGCGACCGCCAGCGGGATCATGATCTCGACCCGCGGGTCTCCACCCGAGACCTTGCGCTCAATCGCCGCTTCCAGCAACGCCTTGATCTGCATGCGATAGAGGCCGGGCTTGACGATCCCGAGCCGGCAGCCACGCGTGCCGAGCATCGGGTTGGCCTCGCGCCAGGCCTGGGCGGCGGCGAGGAGCTTCCGGCCCTCGTCGTCGAGCTCGCCTCTGGCGTCCCGCACGAGGAGCTCTTCGACATCGGGAAGGAACTCGTGCAGGGGTGGATCGAGGAGCCGCACCGTCACCGGCAGCCCGTCCATGGCCTCGAGGATCCCGATGAAGTCAGATCGCTGGAGCGATTCCAGCTGCTCGAGCGCCTGGTGCTCCTGTTGCTCGGTGTCGGCGAGGATGAACCGCTGGATCAGCGGCAAGCGGTCGCCCAGGAACATGTGCTCCGTCCGGCACAGGCCGATCCCCTCGGCGCCGAACTCGCGGGCCTTCTTGGCGTCTTCGGGCAGGTCGGCGTTCGTGCGCACGCCGAGCGTGCGGAACTCGTCGGCCCAGTCGAGGATCGTCGCAAAGGGACCGGTCGGCTCGGGCGTGATGACGGGCACCGGGCCGACGACGACGTGGCCGGTCGTCCCGTTGATCGAGATCACGTCGCCTTCGTGCACCGTCGTGCCGTTCACCGAGAACTGCTTGACCTCGACGTCGATGTCCAACGCCGACGCGCCGCACACCGCCGGCTTGCCCATGCCGCGGGCGACGACGGCGGCGTGACTCACGAGCCCGCCGCGTGAGGTGAGGATCCCCTCGGCGGCGATCATGCCGTGCAGGTCGTCGGGCGAGGTCTCGGGACGCACGAGGATCACCGGCTCCCCGCGCTCGGCTGCGGCCTCGGCGTCGTCGGCCGTGAAGACCGCCTTGCCGACCGCCGCGCCCGGCGACGCGTTGAGGCCCTTGCTCACCGGCTCGTACTGCGCGTCGGGGTCGAATTGCGGGTGCAGGAGCTGGTCGAGCTGAGCCGGCTCGATTCGCTGCACGGCCTCGCGCTTGTCGATGAGACCCTCGTCGACCATTTCGGCCGCCATGCGCAGCGCCGCCGCCGCCGTGCGCTTGCCGACGCGGGTCTGCAGCAGGAACAGGCGACCCTGCTCGATCGTGAACTCGATGTCGCACATGTCGCGGTAGTGGCGCTCGAGGGTGCCCATGGCCTCGAGTAGCTGCGCGTGACACTCGGGGAAGACCTCGGCCATGGCGTCGAGCTTCTCGACATCGCGGATGCCCGCGACGACGTCCTCGCCCTGGGCGTTGCGGAGAAAGTCGCCGTAGGGCCGGCTCTCGCCCGTGGCCGGATCGCGCGTGAACGCGACACCGGTTCCGGAGTCGTCGCCCTTGTTGCCGAACACCATCGCCTGCACGTTCACGGCGGTGCCGAGATCGTCGGGGATGCCCTCGAACTTCCGGTAATCACGCGCGCGCTTGCCGTTCCAGCTCTTGAACACGGCCTCGATCGCGTACCCCAGCTGCTCTTTCGGAGCCTGCGGGAAGTCGACCCCGGCTTCCTGCTTGACGATCCGCTTGAACGTCTCCACGAGCTCGCCGAGATCCGCTGCCGAGAGCTCCGGGTCGGTTGCCACCCCGCGGTCGTGGCGCAGCTTCTCGAGCTCGGCTTCGAACAGCTCGCCGTCGATGCCGAGGACGATCTTGCCGAACATCTGCACGAAACGCCGGTACGAGTCGTAGGCGAAATGCTCGTTGCCCGTCTGCTTGGCCAGGCCGCCGACCGACCGATCGTTGAGGCCGAGGTTGAGGACCGTGTCCATCATTCCCGGCATCGAGAACGGGGCCCCGGAGCGCACCGAGACGAGAAGCGGGTCGTCGTCGGCGCCGAGGCGCTTGCCCATCTTCGATTCGAGCTGCTCGAGCGCGGCCGCGACCTCGTCCATGAGCCCGTCGGGCAGCCGGTCGCCGGCGGCCATGTACGCGTTGCACGCCTCGGTCGTGATCGTGAACCCGTGCGGGACGGGCAAGCCCAGGTTCGTCATCTCGGCGAGGTTGGCGCCCTTGCCGCCGAGCAGGAACTTCTGGTCCTTGCTGCCCTCTTCGAAGGCGTAGACGTATTTCATGGTCGGCCTCCCGACGGCAGCAACGGTCCTCCCGACACTACTGAGGGCTTGGCTCAGGTCGGTAATGAGCGACGACGACGCGCGTGCGACCGAGGCGGTCCATCAGACCGATGCGGGTGTCGATGAGCAGCCACGAGACCCCGAACAGCAACGCGACCATCAGACCCAGTGACCCGGGAAGCCCGATGATGAGCACGACCGGCACGATGTAGCGCATGCTGGCGCGCCGCCACGAGGGCAGCTGACCGGTCTCGGCGTCGACCACCATGATGTGCACGAGTCGCTTGCCCAGCGTCTGACCAGTTCGGGCCGTCGGCAGCACGAAGTACAGGTTGAACACGACGAACAGCGCGACCACCACCGCGATCAGGAAACCCACCGACTGGTCGTTGGGGTCGACGAGGCTCGAGGTGATATTGACGATCGCGAGGTACACGGCACCCATCACGGCGAGGTCGATGCCGAGCGCGGCCAGGCGGCGACCCACCGGCGCGGCCTCGGCGTCCGGCACGCCGACGGGCTCCCGCCGCTGCGGACGGCCGCCGTCCTCCCGGGCCCGCGGCTCGCGGTTGAACAGGCCGCGCCGCACCGGGGCTTCCGGCGCGGTCTCCTTCTCTTCTTCGTCGCTGTCTTCTGCCGCCACGCCCGCGCTGCCGTCGGAGATTTCGGCGTCGTAGCGCTGGCGCTGGAACGGGTCGGAGAGCACCTGCCACGCGGCGTTGACGCGCGCCGTCTCGTTCCTGGCGCCGTCGCGCGCCTGGTCGGATCGCCCCTTCTCCACCTTGCCTCGAAGGTCGTCGAGCCGATCCCGGTAGGCGGCGCGCATCTCTTCCTTGGTCGCGTCGGGCTCTACGCCGAGCCGGTCGTAGTGGGAGTCGCTCATGGAAGGCGCTCCTCCAGGTGCGTCACGAGCTTGTCGATCGGGACGCGGTCCTGGGCCATCGAGTCGCGGTCGCGGATCGTCACGGCCCGGTCGTCAAGCGTGTCGAAGTCGACCGTGACGCACAGCGGCGTTCCGACCTCGTCCTGACGGCGGTACCGACGGCCGATCGACCCGGCGTCGTCGACGTCGATCATGAACCGCGGGCGCAGAATGTCGGCCACCTCGGCCGCGACCGGGTTGAGCCGCTCGTTGCGCGAGAGCGGCAGCACCGCGGCGGTCAACGGCGCGAGCCTCGGGTCCAGGTGCAACACAGTGCGCTTCTCACCCCGCACCTCCTCCTCGTCGTATGCAGCAAGAAGAAACGCCAGCATCGCCCGATCCGCGCCCGCCGACGGTTCGATCACATGAGGGACGTAGCGCCGATCAGCCTCCTGGTCGTAATAGGAGAGATCCTGGCCGGAGAACTTGGCGTGCTGTGTGAGGTCGAAGTCGCCCCGGTTGGCGATGCCCTCCAGCTCGCCCCACCCCCACGGGTACGAGAACTCCACGTCGGCCGTACCGGCGGAGTAGTGCGACAGCTCGTCCGGGTCGTGCGGCCGCAGGCGCAGCTCGTCCTCGGGGATGCCGAGGTCGACGAACCAGCGCAGCCGCTCCTGACACCAGTACTCGAACCATGTCGGGGCGTCCTCGGGCGGCACGAAGAACTCGAGCTCCATCATCTCGAACTCGCGCGTGCGGAAGATGAAGTTCCCCGGGGTGATCTCGTTGCGGAACGCCTTGCCGACCTGTGCGATCCCGAACGGCGGCTTCTTGCGGGACGTCGTCTGGACGTTGTGGAAGTTCACGAAGATGCCCTGGGCCGTCTCCGGACGCAGATATGCCACCGAGGCGTCGTCCTCCACCGGGCCGACGAACGTCTTGAACATCAGGTTGAACTGACGGGCCTCCGTGAACGAGCCCGTGGCGCCGCAGCTGGGGCAGGCGCCCGAATCGGGGAGGTCGTCGGCCCGGAACCGCTCCTTGCAGTTCCGGCAGTCGACGAGGGGGTCGCTGAATGCCTGGACGTGACCGCTGGCCTCCCACACCCGCGGGTGCATGAGGATGGCCGAGTCGAGGCCGACCACGTCGTTGCGCAGCTGCACCATCGACCGCCACCAGGCCTCCTTGACGTTGCGCTTCATGAGCACGCCGAAGGGGCCGTAGTCCCATGTGGACCGAAAGCCGCCGTAGATCTCGCTGGACGGGAAGACGAACCCGCGCCGCTTGCACAGGTTCACCACGCGCTCCATCAGGTCCGGCTTCGCCATCCGTTGGATCGTACCGGGGCGACCTCCGATCCCCCGAGCGGGAATCCGTCAGACGGCAGCCGCGGCGACCTGCGCGTCCGGCACGACCTCGGCGCCGAACGGCATCAGCGCGATCGGGATCATCTTGAACGACTGGATCCCGAAGGGGATCCCGATGATCGTCACGCACAACAGCACGCCGGCGATGAGGTGCCAGATCGCCAGCGAGATCCCGGCGAAGAGGATCCAGATGATGTTGCCGATGGCGTGGAGGGGGCTCGAGACCTTGGCGCCGTAGACGACGTGGCGTCCGAACGGCCACAGAGCGAAGCCCGCGAGCTTGAAGGCCTGGATGCCGAACGGGATCGTGATGATCAGCACGAACATCACGATCCCCCACACGACGTACAGGATCGCCAGCCAGAGGCCGGCGAAGATGACCCACAAGACGTTGCCTACCGTGCTCATCCTGCCCTCCTTGCTACCACTCTTGCGGCCGTGCTCGCGGCCTTTCTTGCGCGACCCGCTCGCCGCCAAGCGAGATTCACATTAGCGCCGCGCTGCGAAGACGGCGCTCGAGGTGGTACTCGAGCGCGGCGACCCCGAGCCGCTCGACCTCGGATCCCGCCCGCTCCGGTGGAGCAGCGAGCGCGCCGCGCAGATCACCGCCGAGGATGCGGCGCAGCAGCGCGATGACTTCGGCTTCGACACGACGGCCACCGAAGCGCGAGCACGACTCGCACAGCACGCCGCCCTCTCCGAAGTCGAATCCGCGAAACGGACCGGCGTCGTCGCCGCAGCGCGCACACCCGTCGAGAATGGGATGGAAGCCCTCGAGCGAGAGCAGCTTCCAGAAGAAGGCGGGAGCAACCATCGGCGACGGGTCTGCGGCCAGCGTGCGGAGCGCGCCGACGAGCATCCGGTACAGCGCCGGATCGGCTTCGCGCTCCTGCGCCACCTGGTCGACGGCTTCGAGCATCGAGATCGCGTGCGTCAACGAGCCGTAGTGCTCACGCAGGGGGCGGAAGGCGTCGATCGTCTCGACCTGGGTGACCACGTCGAGCTCTCGGCCGCGGTAGCACTGGAGAGCGACGTGGCTGGTCTGCTCGAGCCGGGCGCCGAAGCGGCTCGTCGGCTTGCGGATCCCCTTGGCCACCGCCCGCACCTTGCCGGTGCCCTGCGTGAAGACCGTGACGATGCGGTCGGCTTCGCCCAGCTTGATCGTGCGCAGGACCACACCCTGGTCGCGGTACAGGCTCACTACCGGGGAGTCTAGTTACACGGGTGTGATTACTTGTCGACGGCGCCGAAGCGGCGCTCGCGTCGCTGGTACTCGGCGATCGCCTCGAAGAGGTGCTCGCGCCGGAAGTCGGGCCACAGCACGTCCGTGAACACCAGCTCGGCGTACGCGAGCTGCCACAGCAGGTAGTTCGAGATCCGAAACTCCCCCGACGTGCGCACGAGGAGGTCGGGGTCGGGCATGTCGGCCGCGTACAAGTGCTGAGCGAGCGTGCGATCGTTGATCTTGTCCGGGTTCAGTCGTCCGTCGGCGACGTCGCGGCCGATTGCGCGCGCGGCATCGACCAGCTCGGCTCGCCCGCCGTAGTTGAACGCGAACGTGAGCGTGAGCCGCTTGTTCCGGCGCGTCAGCTCCTCGGCGTCGGCGATCTGCCGGCGCAGGCGGCGCGGGACGCGTCCGCCGCGCCGCCCGATGAAGCGAACGCGGACGCCGAGCTCATGGAGCTCGTCGCGTCTCCGGAGCAGCAGTCCCTCGTTGAAGCTCATGAGGTACCGGACCTCGTCGAGGGGCCGGCGCCAGTTCTCGGTCGAGAACGCGTACACCGTCATCCAGTCGAGGCCGATGTCGAGGGCGCCCTCGACCGTGTCGAACAGGGCATGCTCGCCGGCGGCGTGACCTTCGGTGCGCTTGAGGCCGCGCCGCGTGGCCCATCGCCCGTTCCCGTCCATCACGATGGCGACGTGGCGGGGGAGGTGCGCGAGGTCGAGTCCCGCTGTCATCGGAGCCGAAGCTACTGCCGGTCTCGGCCGCCTCGACGGTCGTGCGAGGTCGACCGGTACGATCCCCGCCCATGCGCTGGACGGCCGTCGTGAACCCGAGCGCCGGGCGCGGGCGTACCCGCAAGCTCCTCCCCCGCCTGACAGATGCCTTCGCCGCCACCGGCCTCGACGTCGATGTGTGCGTCTCCGCCGACCTCGACGACGCCGTTCGGCTCGCGCGCGAGGCATTCGACGACGGGCGCGGCGTTGCCGCGTGCGGCGGTGACGGCACCGTGAACGCGCTGGCGGGCGTCGCCGCCGACCACGGCGGTCTCCTGGGGATCGTGCCCACAGGCGCCGGGAACGACTTCGCCCGCCACCTCGGTCTCGATCGCCGTCGGTGGCTCGACACGATCCCGCTCCTCACGAGCGGCCAAGTGGGCACGGTCGATCTCGGCCGGGCCGAGTTGACCGGGGAGGACCAGGACGGCGGCGGGACGGTGCGCTGGTTCACCTCGGTCGCCAACGCCGGATTCGACTCCGAGGCCAACCGCTGGGCGAACGGGGTGCAATGGGCCAGCGGCACGACTCTCTATGTCCTCGCCGTCCTGCGAACGCTTGGCACGTACCGGCCGCATCGCTTCCGCCTGACGATCGACGGCGACGTCCACGACATCGAAGCGTGGCTCGTCGCGATCGGCAACGCCCGCGGCTACGCCGGCGGCATGCTCATCACGCCGGGCGCGGAGCTCGACGACGGGCAGCTCGACGTCTGCGTCGTCGGCCCGGTCTCTCGAGCCGGGTTCCTGCGCGCGTTCCCACGCGTGTTCAGGGGCACGCACGTCTCGCACCCGATGGTCGACATGTACCGCGGCAAGCTCGTCGAGCTCGCGTCGCTCGACACGTCGGTCCCGATCGAGCTGTACGGCTCGGGCGAGCGGGTCGGGCCGCTCCCGGCGCGGATGGAGGCGGTCGCCGGCGCGCTGCAAGTGGTCGTTCCGAGTACGGCGCCGGTACCGAAGCACCCGCTCACGTGAGCTCCGTGAGTCAGGTGACGGTGAGGGTGCCCTCCATGCCGGCCTCGCGGTGTCCCGGGATGTCGCAGTAGAAGGTGTACTTCCCCGGCTTCAGGTTGGCCTTGAGCTGGGCGGATTTTCCGCTGCTCGCCTCGAGCTTGAACCCGGGAACCTTGCTCCCGAAGACGAGCGTGTGCAGGCCTTGGGTGCTCTGGAGCTTGATCGCGACGATGCCCGCCGGCACCTGCGGCTCCTTCGGGTCGAAGAAGAAGTTGCCGCCCTTGATGTCGAGCGTGGTCTGCGCCGGACCGCTCGGCTCCTTGTAGCTCGAGCCCCCGCCGCCGCTGTCGCCACAAGCCGCGATCGCGAGCATCGCGACGACCGCGAGGACGGAGGCGCAAAGCCAACGACGCGTGTGTGCCCGTCTCACCTTCACATCAGCTCCCTGGTGGCGTGCTCTCGGCCGGGGCGCCGCCGGCGGGTGGCGCCGCGCCCGGACTCGCGACGACGGTCGCCTCCATGCCTGCGGCCCGGTGGCCGGGGATGGTGCAATAGATCGTGTAGCTCCCGGGCTTGAGCTCGACCTTGCCGGTCTTCTTCCCCTGCGGCACTGCGAGCTGGAACCCGCTGAACTCCGGCTGCTGGAACACAAGCGTGTGCGTCCCGCCCCTGTCGATGTAGTTGATCTGGACGATCCCGGCGGGGACGGTGAAGTCCTTGGCCTGGAACGACAGCGAGGGCAGCGCGTCGACCTCCAACGTGGCGACCGGCGGACCGGCGGGCTCCTTGAAGCCTCCTCCTCCGGCCGTGGCCTCCGGCTCGCTCGGGCCCAGGGAGAGGAGCCCGGCCGACATCACGATGATCATGACCCCGGCGAGCATCAGCACCAGGGTGGACGAGCGCAGCCGGGGGCTGGCCGAGATGGCCGCTCCGCCGAGGAGGATCGCGAGGGTCACGATCGTGCCGATGACGACCGAGAGGTCGGTGCCGCTGGCGAGGAAGACACGCGAGATGTTCACGACGAAGAGGAACACCGCGATCATCGCCCCGAGCGGCAGCAGGAGCGGGAGCAGCAGGCGGTCGCGCACCGGGTCGGGCGCCTCCGGTCCGGCCTCCAACGCCGCGGGTGCGTGCTCCTCCTCGGCCGCCGGCGTGTCCTCGACCGCGGTCGCCACGCCGCCGCTCGCTGCGTCCACGGGCGGCGCGTCGCCGGAAGGCGTCGCGTCGTTGGCGTCCTCGGCGTCCTGGACGTCGTCGCTCATGTGCTCGTTGTCCCCATCCTGGTCAGCTCGCGGTCAAGATCCTGCCACCGCCGGCGCGCCGCGATGCGTCGGTCCTCTTCGCCTGCCCAGCGGAAGAAGATGACTGCGATGAGCATCCACAGCAGCAGGCCGGCGCCGATCTTCATGATCAGGCCCGCGAGGCGCTGGTCGTCGAGTGTCGACAAGCCCCAGAGGTGTGGGACGCCGTCGTAGAAGTGGTACAGCGGAGAGCTCCCGAAGGTCAGGAACGACGCGGGGATCGTGGGCACGACCGACTGGAGGAACAAGAAGATCATCCGCGGTGGCGGCGACAGGCGCGGGATCTCGGGCAACGGGCTGAGCACCGGCATCCAGATGATCAACGCGGAGACGAAGATCAAGGCGTGCACAAGGAAGTGCAGAAGGTGGTTCTCCAGGCTGGCGTCGACGATGGCGGGCCAGTGCGTGAGGACGAGCACCACGTTGAACACGATGAGCGCGGGCAGGAACCGCGAGAGGAAGCGTACGGCCCGGAACAACTGCGACGGTGGGCGCAGGATCGACCGCAGCATCCACGCCGGGGTGCCGAGCAACAGGAGCGGCGCCGCGACCATCGACAGCACGAGGTGCTGCACCATGTGCATGCTGTAGTTGAGCTCTTCGGCGATGTCGTGCACCGGCCAGTCGGATGCCACCCAGATCGCCGCGACGCCCAGCGAGAAGCACACCGCTTGCAGCTTCGTGACCGGGGGTCGCCCGGGAGCGGCATGGCGCGGTCCGAGGCGGGCTACCGCGACCGCGTACGCGGCGGCCAACGCGATCACCAGCAGCCACGTGTCCACGTGGGGGTGCCAGCTCGGGTAGGCGGCGTCGACACCCATGGCCGACCTAACTGCTGCCGAACACGTGCAGCGTCGACAGCACGACGAGGTACAGCAAGATCGCGGCCACGATGCCGAGCGCGAAGAAGTTGCGGAAGATCGGCTTGTCGGTGCGGAGATGCATGTACCACGAGGCGACGAGGAAGAACTTGATCACCGCGAACATGAGCAGCAACGCGGTGATCAGCCCGTCGGCTATCTCACCTTCCAGGTAGAAGAGCCCGACCTCGGCCGCGGTGGCGACGACCAGGACGGCGGCGATCATCACGTACCTGGCCGGCTGCGGGTGCGGTCTGACCTCGCCCGGCAGCATCACCTGCTGGGGCGCGGTTGTCGCCGGCGGCGCCGCTTCCGCAGCAGGTTCGAGCTCGGTGCCGGGTTCGGCGGTCGTGGCGTCGTCGGGCTGCGCGTCTTCGGTTGCGGTGCCGGTGGGGGTGGCAGCGTCGTCAGCCATGGTGATCGGTTCCTGGTGCTCCTACTTGGGGACGAGATAGACGACGGTGAAGATGACGATCCAGACGACGTCCACGAAGTGCCAGTAGAGGCCGGCGATCTCGACCTTCTCGGAGTCCCCGACCTTGAGCCGGCCCTGGA
Source organism: Actinomycetota bacterium (assembly GCA_030948625.1). Classification (GTDB taxonomy): domain Bacteria; phylum Actinomycetota; class Acidimicrobiia; order IMCC26256; family JACDBD01; genus JALZAA01. Next base: position 9,238 of record JALZAA010000205.1, on the reverse strand, counting down.
CCGCGAGGCCCCACAACGAGACGAGCCAGATGATCCCGGCCGTGACGTGTGCGCCGTGCAGCCCGGTCAGCACGAAGAATGTCGAGCCGAACAGGTTCTTGTCGAGCGTCACACCCTGTCGGTAGAACTCCGTGAACTCGAACACCTGCCCGCCGATGAATGTCGCGCCGAACAGCGCCGTCGCGAGCAGCCAGATCCGCAGCCGCCGGTAGTCCCCCCGCATGATCGCCGCGAGCGCCAGCACCATCGTGAGGCTGCTCATCAACAGGATGAACGACGTCACCGACGTGAACGGGATGTTGTACACGTCCTGTGGCTTCGGTCCGGTCTGTGACCGGCTTCGGTAGAAGAGATACGCCGAGATGAACGCGCCGAAGAACAAGCAGTCCGACGACAGGAACAGCCACATAGCGAGCTTGGTGTTGCTGACGCCCGTATTGGTGTCGTGCGCGGCGTGACCGGCCTCGACGACCTCGGGTGACGGGGGAACAGCGACCTGCTGGTCCATGGGGTCCTACTCCGCCTGGGGCTCGATGGCCCACGCGTACATGCCGAAGAGCAATGGCAACGCACCGAACGGCACGAGCCATACAAGGTGGAACACCGCCGCGTAGCCCAGGATCGGGAGTCCGAGGGCCAAGATGAAGGGGAAGTACGAGGGCGACGGCATATGGATGCCGTGTCCCTCGTCGTGCCCGTCGCCGTGCTCGTCGTCGCCACCGCCGGTTGTGCGGTCCTCCACCGCGACGGCGCCGCCGCTCGGAAGCCGCACCGCATGACCGGTGTCGTCCTCGGTGTACTTGCGGTGCCAGAACTCGTCGCGCGACTCGACCTGCGGGATCTCGGCGAAGTTGTACATCGGGGGCGGCGACGGCGTGGTCCACTCGAGCGTCCGGGCGTCCCAGGGGTCGTCGCCGGAGACCTGGCCATGGCGGCGGCTGACCATCACGTTCACGATGAACAGCAGCACGGACAGGGCGATGACGAAGGCGCCGATCGTCTCGAGCTGGTTCAGGAAGTCCCAGCCCAGCCCGGAGTCGTACCGGTACGTGCGGCGAGGCATACCCAGCAGCCCGAGGAAGTGCATGGGGAAGAACGTGAGGTTGAAGCCGATGAGCATGGTCCAGAAGTTGAACTTGCCCAGTCGCTCGTCGAGGAAGCGGCCGTAGAGCTTCGGGAACCAGTAGTAGAAGCCGGCGAAGAGCCCGAACACGAGCCCGCCGAACAGCACGTAGTGGAAGTGGGCGACGACGAAGTACGTGTCTGTCTGCTGCGTGTCCGCCGGGACGACCGAGTGCAGCACACCGGACAGGCCGCCGAGCGTGAACATCGCGATGAATCCGAGCGCGAACAGCATCGACGTTTTCAGGCGGATGGCGCCGCCGTGCACGGTGGCGAGCCAGTTGAAGATCTTCACCCCGGTCGGGACGGCGATGATCATCGTCGACAGCGCGAACGCCGAGATGGCCACGGGCCCGAGCCCGGTCGCGAACATGTGGTGCGCCCACACGCCCCAGCCGATGAATCCGATCGCCACACCGGAGAACACGACGACCGCGTAGCCGAACAGGGGCTTGCGCGAGAAGACCGGCAGGACCTCTGACACGATCCCCATGCCCGGCAGGATGAGGATGTACACCTCCGGATGGCCGAACAACCAGAACAGGTGCTGATAGAGGAGCGGATCACCCCCGTTCGCGGGCTGGAAGAAGTTCGTGCCGAAGTTGCGGTCGAAGTACACCATGATCAGCGCGGCGGTGATGATCGGCATCGCGAACAACGTGAGGAACGCGACGACGAGCATCATCCACGTGAACACCGGCATCCGCATGAACGTCATGCCGGGCGCGCGCATGTTCAGGATGGTGACGACGAAGTTGATGGCAGACGTCGTCGACGCGATGCCGAGGATGATCAGGCCGACGGCCCAGAAGTCCGGGCCGTGGCCAGGGAGGAACCCGCGGCCGAGGGGCGTGCTCGTGAGCGGCGTGTAGCCGAACCATCCTCCGTTCGGCGCGCTGCCGCCGATGACGAAGCTCGAGTAGATGAACAGGCCGCCCATGAGGAAGCCCCAGTACCCGAACGCGTTCAGACGCGGAAAGGCGACGTCGCGGGCGCCGATTTGGAGCGGGATGAGGTAGTTGCCGAACGCCACCGCCAGCGGCATCCCCATGAGGAACACCATCGTGGTGCCGTGCATCGTGAACAGCTCGTTGTACTGCGAAGCAGTCAACAAGTTGCCGTTCGGGCCCGCGAGCTGCAGCCGGAGGAGCAGCGCCTCGACCCCGCCGATCACCAAGAAGGTCAGCGCGGTCGTGCCGTACATGACCCCGATCTTCTTGTGGTCGATCGTGGTGAACCAGCTCCAGAAGCCGGTCGTGGCCTTCGGGCGGCGCAGCAGGCCGAGGCGCCGTGCCGGCGCCTGAACCGTGTCCGCGACAGTTGTCATCGGTCGCCTCCCACGAACGCGCTCACTTCAGCTGGAGGAGGTAGTCGGCGATCTGCTCGGCCTCCGGTCTCGTCATCGTCGGCTGCCCCGCCGGGGTGTTGCGGCTGAACGACGGCATCCCCACGCACTGTCCCGCGGCCGGCTCGCCGGGGTCGCGGCAGTGCTCAGACTCCATCGGGACCAGCCCGGGAGCGTTGTACACCCAGTTGACCAGTTGATCGCGCGTCAACTTGTAATACCCGCTCGCGAACGTCGTGCGGCTCGCGAGGTGCGTCAGGTTCGGCCCGTAGCTGCTCACCTTCGAATCCGCGACCGAGTGGCAGTTGGTGCACTGGTACTTCGTCGCGATCATCTCCTGGGCCGCTCCGGCAGGCTGTGCGTCGGCACCGGTGCCTGTCTGGAGCGGCACGGCGGGCCCTTGCTGCTGCGCTCGGATCCAGCGGTCGAACTCACCTTTTTCTACCGCGATGACACGGAAGCGCATGTTCGCGTGCGACAGGCCACAGTATTCGGCGCACTGCCCGAGATACGTACCCGGCTTGTCGGCTTCGATCGTGGTGAACTGCTTTCGGCCCGGGATGACGTCCTGCTTCCCGTTCAGCTCGGGGACCCAGAAGCTGTGAATGACATTGCACTTGTTCGGCAGCGACTCGTCGCACGCAGTGAGGTTGACGCGCACGGTGCGCCCGGCGGGGATCATGAGCTCGTTGGCCGTGACGACCTTCTGGTTGGGGTACTCGAACTCCCACCACCACTGCTTCCCGATGGCGGTGACGTTGAGCACGTCGCCACTCGGCTCCTTGTGCAGGTCGAAGATCGTCGCGATGGTCGGGACCGCGACCACGGCGAGGATCAGGGCGGGAACGATGGTCCACCCGATCTCGAGGGGCGTGCTGCCGTGGATCTGCTTGGGGTTCTCGTTCTTACCCGCCCGGTAGCGGTAGCGAAGCGCGAAGAGCACCACCGCGCCCAGCACCAGGACGCCGACGATGACGGCAACCAACAACACGGGCGTGAAGAGGTTGTTGATCTTGTCGGCGGCGGGGCCTTTCGGCTTCAGCGAGTTCTGCCGGTTGTTCTCGGCGGAGCAGGCTGCCAGCAGGAGCGTCGCCGCGACGACGACCGCAGGACCCCTCCAACGCCTCGGGCGCGGCGTGTTCTGGGTCATCCTCCCCTTCCGCGTTCGTCCAGCCCGGGCCAGTTGCGCGGCAGCATATCGCCGCGTTTCCGCGCCAGGACAACCGGGACAGACGGGCTGACCTGCGCATTTAGTAGCCGAGGCGGTCGAGGGCGTGGGCGCGGCGTTGCCAGTCGCGCTCGACCTGCACCCGGGTCTCGAGATACACGCGCACGCCGAAAAGTGCCTCGAGCTCAAGGCGCGCCGCCGTGCCGGCTTCCTTCAGCACCTGGCCGCGGTGCCCGATCACGATTCCCCGCTGCGATTCGCGCTCCACGTGGATCAGCGCCCGCAACCGCAGGACGGGGTCATCTGCCTCGGGGTCCACTTCGATCGCGGCGTCGTCCATCTCTTCGACCGACACGCTGATCGAGTGCGGCAGCTCCTCGCGGGCGACCGCGAGCAGCTTCTCGCGAACGATTTCTGCGGCGAGGAAGGTCTCGGGCTGGTCGGTGACGATCCCCTCCGGGTAGTAGCGGGGCCCCTCGGGCAGACGGGACTCGATCTCGCCGACGAGCGCGTCGACACCCTCGCCGGTACGGGCCGACAGCGGCACGTACGCGTCGAAGTCCCCGAGCGCGCTCGCCGCGGTCACGAGATGCTCGGCGACGGCGGGCTTGCCCGCCCGGTCGACCTTGTTCACGGCGAGCAGCTTGGGTGTTCCGACCTGCTGGACGAGGTCGGCGATGAACCGGTCACCGCTCCCGATGGGCGCGTTCGCCTCGACGAGCATGCACACGACGTCGACCTCGTCGAGCGTCGCGCGCGCGCGCTCGTTGGTCCGCTCGCCGAGCAGCGTCCGCGGCTTGTGGATGCCCGGTGTGTCGATGAACACGATCTGGCTCTCTGGTGTCGTGCGCACACCGCGGACAGCCGTCCGTGTGGTCTGGGGACGGTCGCTCACGATGGCGACCTTCGAGCCCACGATCTGGTTCAGCAGCGTCGACTTGCCCACGTTCGGCCGCCCCACCAGCGTGACGAACCCGCTCCGGAACTCCTCGGTCACGGGGCCGGCACGGCCTCGGCCGCACCGTTGGCGACACGCCGGATGTATACGGAGACGATCCGCCGGCCCTTGACCCGCTCGGTGCAGAACTCGAGGCCCTGGAAGCGAACGCACTCGCCTTCGTCCGGGACGTGCCCGAGCAGGTTGAACACGAGGCCGCCGACGGTGTCCCACTCGGCATCGGGAAGCTCGATCCCGAGCTCGTCGCTCACGTCGTCGATCGAGGTGCCTCCCGGGACCCGGAGTGCCCCACCGGGGAGGTGCTCGACGGTGGGCTCCTCGAGGTCGTACTCGTCGGTGATGTCGCCGACGATCTCCTCGAGCAGGTCCTCGAGCGTCACGATGCCGGATGTGCCGCCGTACTCGTCGATCACGACCGCCATGTGGAACTTCTGGGTCTGCATCTCACGGAGCAGCTCGGCGACCCGCTTCTGCTCGGGCACGAACACCGCTTCTCGCAGCGCGGTGCGGATGGGCTCGTTTCGCTTGCTGGCACGTGCGAGCGAAACGAGATCCTTGAGGAAGACGAGCCCGACGATGTTGTCCGTCGACCCTTCGTACGCCGGGAGGCGCGAGTAGCCCGCTTCGATCGCGCGCGTGATCCCCTCCTCGATCGTGGCGTCGGTGTCGATCGCCACGATGTCCGTGCGGGGCGTCATCGCCTCGCGGACGACCATGTCGCCGAACTCGAAGATCGAGTGGATCAGCCGGCGCTCGTCCCGCTCGATCGCTTCCTCGTCGGCCGCGACGTCGGCCATCGTCCGGATCTCCTCCTCGGAGACGAACGGCCCCTCTCTGAGCCCACGACCGGGTAACAGCGCGTTGGCGAAACCGATGAGGCCCCGCGAGAGCAGGCGCAGCGGCGGGAAGTGTGTAATGGCGTACAGGAACTGCGACACGCCGAGCGCCGCCCGGTCGGTGTTCTGGATCGCGAACGTCTTGGGAATGACCTCGGCGATCACGAAGAACACCACGATCTGGATGACGATGCCGGCGATCACGCCGTAGGGGCCGAACAACCGGTCCAGCAGGACGCCGATGAGGCTGGCGCTGGTCAGCTGAGAGATCAGCACCAGAAGGAGCACGACGTTGAGCGTCTCCTCGGGATGCTCGAGCATCCGGGCCAGGCGGCCGGCGCCCTTCTGTCCCTCTTCCTCCAGGGCGAGAGCCCGAATGCGGCTCATGCGCGTGAACGCCGTCTCCGAGAGAGCCAGCAGGATCGAGAACAGGAACAGGACGATGATGACGGCGAGCAGCGCCCAGTCCGTGCCGCTCACCGTTGTGGACCGGCGGTCACCGGTCTGCTTCCTGCTCGAGGTCGCGGAACCGGTCGAGCAGCTCGCTCTCCCGCTTCCTCATGGCCTCGGTCTCTTGCTCCTCGGCATGGTCGTAGTTCAGCAGATGCAGAACGCCGTGGACCACGAGCAACGCGACCTCGTCGTCGAGCGACGCGCGACCGCCGTTGGCCTGGCGTTTCGCAACTTGCGGGCACACGACCACGTCACCGAGCACGCTCGGCGCCTCTCCGGGCTCCGATGGAGAGCCGGGTCCTCTTCCGCCCTGATCAGGTTGCCGGCCGCCGGGCGCGACGTCCTCGTCCATCGGGAACGCGAGCACATCCGTCGGCCCGCTGCCGCCGAGGAACCGCTCGTTGAGATCGGACATCGCCTGCTCGTCGACGAAGATCACCGACAACTCGGCATCCTCCGGCACGCGCTCTTCGTCGAGCACCATCCGGGCCAGCCGGACCCACCGGAGCACGTCGACGTCGATGTCGGACTGCTCATCGGCCCCGAAGACCGTCCTCATGACCCGCGGCGTGCGCGCGACTCTTCGGAGCGCTCGTAGGCGTCGACGATGTCCTGGACGATCTTGTGGCGTACGACATCGGCCGAGCCCAGCTCGACGAAGGCCACGCCCTCGAGGCCGTCGAGGATGTCGCGCACGACGAGGAGACCGGATCGCCCGCGGCCTTCGGGGAGGTCGATCTGCGTGACGTCACCCGTCACGACGATGTTCGAGCCGAACCCGAGTCGGGTCAGGAACATCTTCATCTGCTCGGGCGTGGTGTTCTGCGCCTCGTCGAGAATGATGAACGAGTCGTTGAGGGTGCGGCCGCGCATGAACGCGAGCGGCGCCACCTCGATGACGCCTCGGTCCATCAGCCGCGTCACGACATCGGGCTCGAGCATGTCGTAGAGCGCGTCGTAGAGAGGCCGAAGATACGGGTCGACCTTGGCGAGGATGTCGCCGGGCAGGAAGCCGAGCCGCTCCCCCGCCTCGACCGCCGGGCGCGTCAGGATGATGCGGTTGATCTGCTTCGCCTGGAGCGCCTGCACTGCGAGCGCCACGGCGAGGTAGCTCTTGCCCGTACCGGCAGGACCGATACAGAACGTCACCGTGTGATCGCGGACGGCGTCGATGTACTCCTTCTGGCCTGAGGTCTTGGGGCGGACGGTCTTGCGGCCGCGCAGCACCTCCGTCGTGAAGACGTCCGTGGGCCGCTGGTCGGCCTTGAGCATCTCGATGCTCCGCCCCACACCCTCGCGGTCGAGGCTGTGGCCCTGCTCGAGCAGGATCACCATCTCCTCGAACAGCCGGCCGACGCGCTCGGCCTCGGCCTCCTCGCCGGTGACCGTGATCTCGTTGCCCCGGACGTGGATCTCGACCGGGAACGCCGCTTCGATGAGCCGGAGCAGCTCGTCGCGTTGACCCAGGAGGCCCACCATCAGGTGGTTGCCCGGAACGAGAATCTTGACCTGGGTGGGCGACGGCGTGGCCACGTCGGATGGATCGTACCTCTGAGAGCTCGGAGCTTGCGCGAGTAGGCGCTCAGTCGGGCACGCCGGCGCGCAGGCCCAGCTCGTCGAGCCGGCGCCCGAGATCCTCGGGGCGGCGACCCAGGACTGCCGCCAGCACCCGCAGGTCGTCACGGCGGATCGTGAGCAGCCGGCCGTTGAAGTCCTGACGCTGGAGTTGGATCGTCGCCGCGTAGCGCGAGAGCACCGAAGCCTCGGCGTCGTCGAGCGCGCGCAGGCGCTCGAGGTCGATCGTGAACCCCTCTTCGAACGCGTCGTCGCGCGAGAGATCGACGTCGACGTCGGCCTCGCGGGGCAGGAGCTGGTCGCCGGGGACCTGGTAGATGTCCGCCAGCCGCAGCAGCCGCGGCACCGAGATCGCGCGCTCGCCCCGTTCGTACGCGCCGAGCACCGACGCTTTGAACTCCATGTCCGAGCGTGACTCGACGTCGTGCAGCGACAGGCCCTTCTGGCGACGGATCGACCGCAGCCGATCGCCCACTTTTGCGCCACTCATGGTCACGCTGCGCCTCCCGCGCCCCCGACCAGGTGACCGAAATCCTACCAGTCAGGGGCCCGTGATGTCACGCAGCGTGGTGAACTGTAGGCGGCAGTAGGGCTCGGGGTCACGGCCGGTGGTCACGAGCGGTCGAGCGCCGTGTGGTCAAGACGGCGGCGCCGGCGATGGCGGCGGTCTCGGCCCGCAGGACGTGGGGCCCGATGCGGAGGCGGGCGGCGGCTCCGAGGATGGCGATCTCGTCGGGATCGAGTCCGCCTTCGGGCCCGATCACCAGCATCCATTCGCCGTCGGATGGGTCGGGGACGCGCCCAACGTCGTCCCCGGCAGGGTCGGCCACGACGAGGCCGGGCAGACCCTGCAGATCCGCGAGGGGCCTCGGTGTGTCGACCTCGGGCAAGCGGGCCCGGCGGCTCTGCGCCGCGGCTTCGACGGCGATCCGCTGCAGCCGGTCGGCGGCGGCATCGGCGCGGTCGGTGCCCCACCGAGGAACGCTCCGCCGCGACTGCAGGGGCACGATGCGGTCGACGCCGAGCTCGGTGAGCTTCTGGACCGCGAGCTCGGGCTTGCCGGCTTTCGTCAGCGCGAACGCGACGGCGAGGAGTGGCTCGAGTCGCGGCTCGACCACCGGCTCACCGTCGGCATGCAGCTCGACGGCGCCGGGGCGCACGACGCTCACGATGTACGGCCGCCACGTGCCGTTGCCATCGGCGACGGTCACGAGCTCTCCGCTCCGCAACCGGCGAACGCGACTCAGGTGATGCCCGGACGGCCCGTCGAGCCTCACGTCGTCGTCGAGGGCGGAGGCGAACGCATGCGCGACCGCCGGGCTGCGGGCGGCGAACCGCGTCACTACTGGAACGCCGACCGCATCCGATCGAAGAACCCTCGGTCGTGCGGCGCCACGTCCTCGCCCCGCAGCTCGGCAAGCTGGCGCAGCAGGTCTTCCTCCTCGGGCCCCAGCTTCTTCGGGACCGCGACATCGATCCGGACGAGCAGGTCGCCGCGTCCGCGACCCTGCAGCGACGGCACACCGCGTCCCTTGAGGCGCAGGACCTGGCCCGGCTGCGCGCCGGGCGGCACGAGCAGGTCCTCCGGGCCTTCGAGCGTGTCGATCACGAGCTGCGCACCGAGCGCGGCTTGTGTGATGGACACCGGGCGCGTGTGTACGAGGTCGTCGCCTTCGCGATCGAACTCGGGGTGCGGCGCGAGCCTGATCATGACGTACAGGTCGCCGCCGACGCCGCCGCGCGGCGCGGCGGGGCCCCTCCCGGGCAAGCGGAGCCGCTGG
>JALZAA010000201.1 GCA_030948625.1 Actinomycetota bacterium | reverse complement strand
ACCCCCTGTTCCGGCGCATTTCCTGCTTCGCACGGGGTCATGTCTAAGGCTGCCCCCAAGGCCCACGCTCGCGCCGTGCTGCGCGATCGTTTCGGGCATGACGATTTCCGGCGCGGACAGTGGGAGCCGGTGAAGGCCGTGCTGGATGGGCGCGACGCGCTGGTCGTGATGCCGACGGGCAGTGGCAAGTCCATCGTGTATCAGTTGCCGGCCCTGCTGCTGCCCGGGCTCACCGTCGTGGTCAGCCCGCTCATCGCGCTGATGAAGGACCAGCAGGACAAGCTCCATGCGCATGGCGTGGATGCGCTGGCCATGCACTCACACCTGTCGGCCGGCGAGACGCGCGAGACCGCTCGGCAGGTGGCGGAGGGTGAGGGCGAGATCCTCTATCTCACGCCGGAGCGTTTCAAGGATCGCGACTTCTTCGATCATCTGCTGACGCGCACCGTGAGCCTGTTCGTCGTGGACGAAGCACATTGCGTGAGCCAGTGGGGACACGACTTCCGGCCCGACTACCTGACGCTCGGCTCCGTCGTGAAGCGCCTCGGCAAGCCGCCGGTGCTCGCGCTCACCGCGACCGCGACCGAGGAGGTCCGCGCCGACATCGCCCGGCAGCTCGGGATGGAGAATCCCTCCGTCACGATCACTGGCTTCGCTCGGCCGAACCTGCGCTTCGAGGTGCGGCGCACGGTCAACCAGGCGAGCAAGGATGCCGAGGTGGAGCGGATGCTGAGCGAGCATCGCAGCTCGTCGGGCAGCGGCATCATCTACTGCGCGACGATCAAGGAAGCGGAGCGGTTGTTCGAGCAGCTCAAGGATCGGTATCCGGTCGGGCTCTATCACGGCAAGATGAACCCATCCGACCGGAAAGCGTCGCAGAATGGCTTCATGAGCGGTGAGCTCACGACGATGATCGCGACGAACGCGTTCGGCTTGGGGATCGACAAGCGCGACCTGCGCTTCGTGCTGCACTACCATTTCCCCGGGTCGGTGGAAGCGTACTATCAGGAGGCGGGGCGTGCTGGTCGCGATGGCTTGCCCGCCGTATGCGCCATCCTGTATCGCGTCGAGGACTCACGCGTGCAATCCTACTTCCTCGGCGGGAAATATCCGGACGTGGAGGAAGCGGTGAAGGTCGCCCTCCTGCTCGAGCAGTATCCGCTGGGTGAGCGGGTGGAGCTCGACACCCTCTGTGAACGGTCAGGGGTGGCGCGACGCAAGGCGCGCATCGTCCTCGTGCTGCTCAAGCGGCACGGACTCGTGCGCGAGCATCGGGGTGGCGGTTGGGAGCGGCTCCAGAGCCGCCTGACCGCCGTCGACCTGAGCGCCGACCTCACCGACTACGAGGAGCGTCGGGTCCAGGATCGCGCCAAGCTGCGGATGATGGTGGGCTACTGTCAGAGCGCGCGCTGCCGCACGCGGTTCATTCTCGAATACTTCGGCGAGGAGGTCGAACCCGAGTGGGTCTGCGGCAACTGCGACGCGTGCGACGCGCAGCGGGTGTTCTCCGAGCGAGGACGACGCGCGGTGAGTTGAGCGCTGCATCGCCAGCGCTGCGTGTCAGCCTGGGAGCAGCTCCTGCAGCAGTCGCATCAGCGTCTCGTGGTCGGTCGGCAGCTCCACCACCCTGAGGCCGAGGCGACCCGCGAACTCGCGCGATGCACGGCGCGTGCGGCGTGAACGGTAGAGAATCACCTGCGCGCCGGTCATGAGCGCGGGTCCGATGAAGACCTCGGCGCAGGTCTCCTCGTGGTCACAGTCGATCAGGACGAGGCGCGGCCTCACCCGCATGAGCGCACCGCGGGCCGCTTCGTCCTCGCGCTGAAAATGCGGGGTGTGCCCAGCGAGTTCGACGACGGCACCCAATAGTGCGGCGGCCAGGGGATCGACCGAGAAGATCAGGGCGGCGTGACGGCTCACGTCACCGCCGTTGCTCGAGGCAGCATCGCGTCGGGGCTCCCGGGTGGGTCCGCGATCCGAGCAAGAGGGGGACCAGCTCTCGTCGACATGACGGTAGTGTCGGCACTTGACGCGCGCCCAGCCACGATAAACATTCGTCGCACTCTCGTCCGCCCCCTGAATCGTGCCAGGGCCTCCCGCCGTCCTCGTGTCACTTCGCCGCTCCACCACATGATGATGGCCTACGACTCGAGCCAGAATCCGCCGAGTCGACTGGACGACGAGACGGTCGCCGCAGTGCGTGACGCACTGCGCGTCTATCTCTCGCGGTCGCCCGACGCGGAGGGGCTGCGCCGTGCCTTGACGCGTATGTCCACCCAGGCGCGCGAGCGGTCCATCCTGGCCGAGCACCTGCTCGTGGTGCTGAAGGACGTGTGGAGTCACCTG
>JALZAA010000130.1 GCA_030948625.1 Actinomycetota bacterium | reverse complement strand
AGGGCCTCGGGCCGCCGGCCGACCCCGACCTGCTCGTCGGCATGGAGACGTCCGACGACGCCGCCGTCTACCGGCTGCGCGACGACCTCGCGATCGTGGTCACCACCGACTTCTTCACTCCGATCGTCGACGACCCGTACGACTGGGGACGGATCGCGGCAACCAACGCGCTCTCCGACGTCTACGCGATGGGCGGCGCGCCACTGTTGGCGCTGAACCTCGTGGCCTGGCCGCGCGACGGACTGCCGTTCGAGCTGCTGGCGCGCGTGCTCGACGGCGGGGCCGACGTCGTACGCGCCTCCGGCGCGCTCGTCGGCGGCGGCCATTCCATCGACGACGCCGAGCCCAAGTTCGGCCTCGCCGTCGTCGGCACCGTGCACCCCGATGACGTCCTCGCGAACGTCGGGGCGCGAGCGGGCGACGCGCTGGTGCTCACCAAGCCCATCGGCCTCGGCATGATCTCCACCGCCGTCAAGCGAGAGGAGGCGGCGCCGGAGCTCGTCACCGAGGCGATCCGCGTGATGACCACGCTCAACGAGGGTGCGCGCGACGCTGCGCTCGAGCTCGGCCAGGCCGTTCACGCCGCCACCGACGTCACCGGCTTCGGCCTGCTCGGCCACCTCCGCGAGATGCTCACGGCATCGAACCTCCGCGGCGAGATCGACGCGGACGCGGTTCCGGTCATCGACGGCGTGCGCGACCTGGCGGTTGCGGACATGGTGGCGGGAGGGACACGGCGCAACCACGCGTACGTGAGCGACGTCGTCGACTGGGGTGTGCTGCCGGAACCCGAGCAGCTGCTGCTCGCCGACGCGCAGACGTCGGGCGGCTTGCTCATCGCCGTCGCCCCCGAGCGCGCGGGTGCGCTTGTCACCGCCCTCGAGCGACGGAACACGCTCGCGGCCTCGGTCGTCGGCCGTACTGCCGCGGGCGCGCCGGGTCACATCACGGTGCGCTGATCCCGCCCGACCGTTGGCGCTACGGGATGACGAGCATCCCGAGCTCGGCCTCGATCTGCGGGCGCGGCTTGGCGCCGAGCGACTGACGCTCGAGACGGCCGTTCCGGAACAACCCGATGAGCGGGATGCTCTGGATCTCGTACTGCTGCGCGATGGCGGGCTCGTCGTCGATGTTGACCTTGACCACCTTGTAGGCGCCCTCGCGCATCGCCGCGATCTGCTCGACGATCGGTGACACCTGCCGGCACGGGCCGCACCACGGCGCCCAGAAGTCGACGATCACGGGCACGTCGCTCCGCAGCACCTCCTGCTCGAACTCCGCCGTGGTCACCGGCTTCACGGGGCCTTCGGGCGGCGGCTCGGGAATCGGCTCCGACGGACGCTCACCGGCGACGACGGCGTCGAGCCAGGCCCGTGCCTGCTGGACGCTGTCCAGCGCCACCTGATGCTCCATCGGGTACTCCGTGTACACGACGGGCACGCCGTGCTCTTCGAGCTCCTGGGCGAGCGCCCGGGCGCGGGCGACGGGGACGAGCGGGTCGTGCGTGCCGTGCTGGAGGAGCACGGGGATCTTGGCGGCGGCGTCCCAGTCGGGGTCGATCGCGTCGAGCGACCGGTGCGGAAGGGCCGGGCTCAGCGCCAGCGCGCCCAGCGGATGCGGCCGGTCGCTCGTGCGGAGGGCGAGCGCCAGGGTGAGGCCCGCGCCCTGCGAGAAGCCGCCCACGATCGCCTCGGCGCGAGGCAGGTCGTACTCGGCGGCCGCCTCGTCGAGTACGTCGTCGAGCTGGTCGAGGGCCGAAGCGAACGCAGCCCCGAGCTCCTCCTCCGGAAGCCCGAACTCGTACCACGCGTACCCGGGCGTCCCCGGCATGGCGATGGGCCCGCGGGGTAGCACGGTCACGAAGCGTCCGTCGGGGTCGAGGTAGGGCAGGAGCCCCCCGAGATCGTTCTCGTCGGCACCGAACCCGTGCGCGAGCAGCAGCAGTCGCTCCGAGTTGCTTCCGCGGACGACGTTCGTGATCAGCGACAAGGGTCCCTCCGGGTACCGGGTGTATTGCGCTCCTGGGCGCACAACACCCTATGGCCCGCAGGTAATCCGCAGCTCCGGCCGTCCGCCTCTGCCAGCCTGGGCCCATGGCGCGCACGCTCCCCCGCCTCGACGACGGCGTGGTCGCGCTGCGCCCTCCTGTGCTCAAGGACGTCGACGTGATCACGGACGCCTGTCAGGACCCGGAGATCCCGCGGTGGACCCGGGTGCCGGCGCCCTACACGCGTGAGCACGCGATCGAGTTCGTCGACCGTTCGGCACGCACGTGGAAGCGTGGAACGGACGCGCCGTTCGTGATCGTGGACGCCGAGACGCGCGAGCTGCTCGGCGCGATCGGCGTGCACCGATTCGGCGGCGAGGACGACGGCCCGGAGGTCGGCTACTGGCTCAAGCGCGAGGCGCGCGGCCGCGGTATCGCGGCGCGAGCACTCCGCCTCGTCACCGACTGGGCGTGCCGGGACCTCGGCCGGCGCGTGTTGCTCCAAGCCGACGTGCGCAACCTTGCGTCCCGCCGCGTCGCGGAGAAGGTGGGATTCCGTTACGTCCGTGAGGGGAAGCCGCCGCCTGGTTGCGGCGACTCCGAGACGATGGCGGTCTACGAGCTTCAGCCCGTGAACCGAGGAGCAGCCGGTACGGGCTGAGCAGGAGTCGGCGCAGGCTCCGGAGCCCCCGTGGTCGCGATCCGACCGATGCGGTCGCTGTTGTTGCTTGCGAACCACAGGTCGGCATCAGGACCGGCAGTGATCCCGCGGGGAAGAGCAACGTTGCCCGCCGGGTCCGTGAACGTCGTGATGTCGCCCGCCGGCGTGATGCGGCCGATGCGGGCGTTGTTCATGCTCGTGAACCAGAGGTTTCCGTCCGCGCCGGCGGCGATCCCGAGTGGGGCGTCGACGTTGTCGGTCGGATCGGAGAACGTCGTGATGTCGCCCGCCGTGGTGACGCGCCCGATCCGGTTGGTGTTCGTGCTCGCGAACCACAGGTTGCCGTCGGCCCCGGTTGCGATCCCGCCAAGCCCGTCGAGGTTGGCGGCAGGATCGTCGAACGTCGTGATCACCCCGGCAGTGGTGATGCGACCGACTCGATTGCTGCGGAAGTCCGTGAACCACACGTTCCCGTCCGGGCCGGCGGTGATGCCGAAGGGCCGGATGAGATTGCTGGCGGGATCGGTGAACGTCGTGATCACGCCGGCGGGCGTGATCCGCCCGATCCGGCTGTTGAAGCCGCTCGTGAACCAGAGGTTGCCGTCGGCCCCGGCGGTGATCTCGAACGGGCCGTCGACGTTGCCCGCAGGATCGGTGAACGTGGTGATCTCACCGTCCGGCGTGATGCGCCCGATCCGTTTGTTCTGCGAGCTCGTGAACCACAGCGAGCCGTCGGGCCCGCTGGTGATGCCATCCGGGCTGTCGACGTTGCCCGCAGGATCGGTGAACGTGGTGATGGCCCCCTGCGGCGTGACGAATCCGACCCTTCCGTTGTTGAAGCTCGTGAACCACAAGTTCCCGTCGGGCCCGTGCGTGATGTCCTGCGGTCCCGAAACGTTGCCGGCGGGATCGATGAACGTCGTGATGTCGCCGACGGCGGCAGCCGCAATCGTCGCGTACGTCAACACGACGACGCCGACGACGACTGCGCAGCGCGACGCGCGTGCTAGCACGGTGCAGGACCGTGTCCCCCCCGGCCTGCGTCCGGGTAGACCACGTGTGGCGTGCATGTCACCATCAGACCATGCGACTCGGGATGAACTTCGGATACCAAGACTGGGGTGCCGGTCTCGGCAATGCAGTAGCGCAGGCGCAGGAGGCCGAGCGTCTCGGCTACCACTCGGTGTGGACGGCGGAGGCGTATGGCACCGATTCCATCACCCCGCTCACGTGGCTCGCCGCGCACACCGAGCGCGTGCACGTCGGCTCGGCGATCATGCAGATGCCGGCGCGCACCCCGGCGATGACCGCGATGACGGCGGCGACGCTCGACCTCATGAGCGGCGGTCGGTTCCTCCTCGGCCTCGGGCTGTCCGGCCCGCAGGTGGTCGAGGGCTGGCACGGGCAGCCGTACGGCAAGCCGCTCGGAAGGACGCGGGAGTACGTCGACATCGTGCGCACGATCCTGCGCCGCGAGGAACCGCTCGAGCACCACGGCGAGCACTACGACATCCCGTACGACGGCCCTGACGCGACGGGGCTCGGGAAGCCGTTGAAGATCATCGGCCGGCCACGCGCCGACATCCCCATCTACGTCGCCGCGATCGGGCCCAAGAACGTGCAGCTCGCGGCGGAGATCGCCGACGGGTGGCTGCCGATCTTCTTCTCGCCGTACCGGCTGGCCGAGACGTACGGCGCCGCGCTCGACGCCGGCTTCGCCAAGGCCGGGGGCGGCAAGTCGCCCGAGAGCTTCGACATCGCGCCGAGCGTCACGGTCCTGCTCGGCGACGACCTCGACGCCTTGCGCGGGTTCGTGAAGCCGGTGACCGCGCTGTACGTCGGCGGGATGGGCGCGCGGGGGCGGAACTTCTACAACGACCTGGCGTGCCGGTTCGGCTACGAAGCCGCTGCCAAGGAGATCCAGGACCTGTACCTCGATGGCAAGAAGCAGGAAGCCGCTGCTGCCGTCCCCGATGAGCTCATCGACGAGATCGCGCTCGTCGGGCCGAAAGAGCGGATCGCCGACCGGCTGGAGCCGTGGCGCGAGGCAGGCGTCACGACGATGATCGTGCTCGGCCAGCAGCCCGATGCGCTGCGCGCCATGGCCGAACTCGTGCTGTGACGGCCGCCCTAAGGTGAACGCGAGGGGCAGGACGCAGAACCATCGAGGAGGAGCCGAATGCCCGCACGCACCGCCACCGCCCGCTGGGAGGGCGGCCTCAAGCAAGGCAAAGGGACGATGCGCCTCGGAAGCGGGGCGTTCGAAGGTCAGTACTCGTTCTCGTCGCGCTTCGAGGAGGGCACCGGGACGAACCCCGAGGAGCTGATCGGCGCCGCCCACGCCGGCTGCTTCTCGATGGCGCTGTCAGGCGGGCTCGAACGCGCCGGTCATACCGCGAACTCGATCGACACCTCGGCGCGCGTGCATCTCGAACCGGGCGACGGCGGGTTCCGGATTGCGCGCATCGACCTCACCACGACTGCCGATGTCCCCGGCATCGACGACGCTTCGTTTCGCGAGGCGGCAGAGACTGCGAAGGCGAACTGCCCGGTGTCGAAAGCCCTCACCGGTGTGGACATCCAGCTGGACGCGCGGCTCGCCGGTTGAGGGCGCCCCTCAGTCGCGGGCGGGGATCTGCTGCACGGCCCAGCCGTTGCCGTCGGGGTCGCTGAAGAAGACGAACGAGCCCCACGGGAAGTCCTGCACGTCACTGACGTCGACGCCGCGCGCGGCGAGCTCGTCGTGCGCGGCATTGATGTCCGACACCACGATCTGCATGCCGCGCACGGAGCCCGGCTCCGCATCGCTGATCCCGGTCCCGAGCGAGATCGAGCACGCGGAGCCGGGAGGCGTCAGCTGGACGAAGCGAAGCTCGTCGCTGACCTGATGATCGTGGTCGGCGTTGAACCCGATCTGCTCGGTGTAGAACGCTTTCGCCCGGTCCACGTCCGAGACGGGTATCGCCACGAGCTCGAGTCGCCAATCCACGCCTGACCGCCTCCTAGAACATGAAGTTCATGTGGTCGACGACGGAGCGGCCGAGCTTCTCGTCGCCGGTGATCGTCACTCCCGCTCCGTCCAGCACCGTTGCCGGGTCCCAGCGGCCGAGGCCCAGACACGCGAGCGTCTGGGCGTCCATCGCGAGCGTCACGGTCGGCGTCTCGGGCGGCGACGACAGCGGCTTCGCCCGGCCGCCCTCGATACCGATGGAGATCGTCCCCGGGCGTGATCCCGACACCGCGAACACGACCGTCGTGCCGTCGGGCGGACCCACCTTCTTCCCGACGACGTACGGCAGCGCGCTGACGACGCGTTCGAACGCCAGGGCGGCGACAGGGCTTTCGAGATCGCAGGGTTGGTCGATCGCGCGGCGGATGTCCTGCTCGTGCGCCCACGAGTCGAAGATGCGGAACGGCAGCAGGGCGCGGACCGTGCCGGGCCCGGCGGGCGTCCACGACTCGGCGTCGAAGTCCGCCTCGGCAAAACCGCGCAGCTGCTCGACCCGGGCGCCGGTCACCTCGCGGAACTCGTCGAGCACGTTGGCGCCCGGCCAGGCGCGTCGGGAGTCGACCCACACCTCGTTCCGCTTGCCGACCTCGTTCTTCACGTGCTCGTAGTCGGGCGGCGTGTGATCGGGCGCTTGACGGCCGAGGACCGCCGACTCGATGCCCGAGATGTGCACCACGTTGTCCTGCACGCTCCAACCGGGCAGGTCCGTAGGCGTCTTCCACTGTGCCTCGGTGAGGTTGGCGCACATCGAGTCGATCGACGCCCATACCTCCTCGAGCCGGTCGACAAGTTCCTGGTCTTTCGTCGGAGAGTCGGTCATGACCCGATTCTGCCTGCCGCGGCGACAACGGCGCGGGCCCAGGGCGCCATGAGCCCGAACAACTCCTCGACGTCGTCGCCGAGCGCGTCGACGAGCTCGGCCTCCTGCAGGTCCGTACCGCGCTCGATGGTCTCGCGAAAGTCCCGGCCTTCGTCAGTGAGGCCGCCATCGCGGTCGATCAGGTCCCGGGCCCGGAAGCGATCGAGCGCGGCGCCGATCTCCTCCTCCGAGTAGCCCATCTGGTCGGCCGTGGTGGAGCCCGGGTTCGCCGTCGCACGCCACCGCTCGGTGAGCAGCTGGATCTCGACCGAGCTGAGCCCGGCCGCCGTCCACGCGCTGAGGTGCGATCCGCCGCGCCGCTCGCGGATCATGTCGGAGGCGCGCCACAGATCGCCGAGCGGCGTGCCCGGCCACGGGCGCGACCGCAGCCCGGCGTACACGGCATGCCCGGCGAGCGATCCTGCCTCGACGACGCGCCGCAGGATCGTGACCGCGCGGTCGATCCCCGCCGGTTCCTCCCCCAGCGCACCCGCGAGGTACCCGGTCGCGCCGGCCAGGCGGGCTTCGAGCAGAGCCTCCGGGTCGTGGTCGCGCCATGCGTCGTCGACCGCGGCGGCGACGTGGACCGGATGCTGCGGGGCGAACAGTGCAGCGGCGACGCTGCCGGGCACGCGGCCGAGGCACGCGACGCGCGCCGCCAGACTGGGCAGGTCGTGCTGCGGCATGAACCAGACCGCGCCCAGGATGGCGTCGGCGCGCGATCGCAGCCGGCGCGAGACCTCGGCGAGACGCGGCGACCATTCCCGCATTGAGGCTCGAGCCTCACTACTCATGCGTCTCGACGCTGGACGCGTCGCGTAGGTGGTGCCTGAGATCGCCGATCAGGTCGGGGATGATCTGGCGGTCGGCGAATCGCCATCGGCCCTCGACGCGGTCGAATCGATCGTGGTAGCGGCCGGCGATGATCGGCTGAAGGGGCAAGTCCGGCCGCGCCTGGAGCACCGTGAAGTACGAGCGCGCCACGGCCGCGTCATCTCCGGTGAGCTCGATCGTCACGTTGCTGATCACGTGCTTCGTGCTCGGCGTCCCGTCGTACAGGATCACGCCGTCGTAGCCGCGGCGCACCTGCTCCGCGCCGCGCAGCGGCTTCCCGCGCCCGGGCGAGCCCCACGTGGCGTCGGTGAAGAGCGCGGCCAGGCCGTCGAGGTCACCGGTATCGATGCGCTCCGCGTACTGGTGAATCAGCGAGCGAATGGCGTCGACATCGTCCGCAGGCACGAGCAGATGGTGTCACGCGCGGCGGTAGGGTCGCCCAATGAGCGAGCCGGCTGCGGTCGTGTTCGACCTCGACGGCGTGCTGATCGACTCGGAGCAGGTCTGGAACAAGGCCCGAGAGGAGCTCGTCCGCGAACGCGGGGGTACGTGGCACGAGCACGCGACCGCCGACATGATGGGAATGAGCTCGAAGGAGTGGTCGCGGTACATGCACGACCGCCTCGGCGTGCCGATGGAACCCGCTGCGATCAACGACGAGGTCGTGCGCCGGGTGATGTCGATCTACGAGCAGGGTCTGCCGCTGCTCCCCCACGCCGTCGACACCGTGCGCGAGCTCGCCGCCCGTTGGCCGCTCGGGTTGGCGTCGTCGTCGAACAGGCCGATCATCGAGCTCGTCCTGGAGCGCAGCGGGCTGGCGCCGTGCTTCGCGGTCGTCGTGTCGTCCGAGGAGGTGGACCGGGGCAAGCCGGCGCCTGACGTGTACCTCGCCGTCGCACGCGGCCTCGGAGTCGATCCGAAGGACTGCGTCGCGATCGAGGACTCCACGAACGGCATCAAGTCCGCCGTCGCCGCCGGCATGCGCACCATCGCGGTGCCCAACCCGCACTTCCCGCCGGCCGACGACGCGCTGGCGACCGCGGCCGTGGTCGTGCAGTCGCTCGCCGAGGTGACGCCGGAGCTCGTGGCCTCGCTCTGACGGGCTCTACGCCTCGGCGGCGGCGAGCCGCTTCGCGTAGGCGTCGGCCAGCGCGTTCAGCATGGCGCCGCCGTCCCCTGAGTACGACGGGCCGTGCATGATCGCCAGTGTCGACGGCTGCAATTCGGCGAGCTTGCGAATCGTGGGCTCGAGTGCCGGCGTGAGGCTGGACGCCAGGAACAGGTCCTCGGTGTCCATGGCGGGCCCGACGATGTCGTCCTCGGTCACCGGAGGGCGATCGCCGGCCATCGTGCCGATGTCACCGCACAGCAGCGTGTTCGTCGTGTCTTCGTAGAGCACGCGGGCCTCCCAGTTGTGCGGCACGTGCGGTGTGTCGAAATGGCGCACCCGCTTTCCACCCAGGTCGATGACCTCGCCGTCGGCGAGCTGTCGCGGCGGGCGGTCGGCCATGTCGTTGATGGAAACAAGGCAACCGATCGCGCCGTGTGCAACCTCGGCGTTCGGCGCGGCGGCGAGCCAGTCGTTCATCGATCCGCACTCATCCGACTCGACGTGGCCGAACGTGATCCAGCGGAAGCTCTCGAGCGGGACGATGCGGGCCGCAGCC
This sequence comes from Actinomycetota bacterium, assembly GCA_030948625.1. Taxonomy (GTDB): domain Bacteria; phylum Actinomycetota; class Acidimicrobiia; order IMCC26256; family JACDBD01; genus JALZAA01. Next base: position 7,134 of record JALZAA010000130.1, on the reverse strand, counting down.
TCGGAGACGAGCGGGAACATCTGACGCGGACCGCAGTGGAAAAGCAGCGGCTCGTCCGCCTTCACGACGAACTGGTTGAACGAGAAACCGCCGGGCGCGGCCTCCGGCACGAGGGTCGACAGGCGGTAGATGTCGTCGGCGATCTCGTCGACACGGGTTTCCATCAGAACGGCACCTCCGTTGTGAGAAGACCGGTGCCCTGCGCCCGGCCCGAAAGGATCCTGCAGAACTCCACCGCGTCGAGCTCCATCTGCTTGCCGCTGTCGCCGGCGACGTACGCGCCGCCCGCCGGTCCTGTCAACGTGAGCGTAAACGGCTTGCCATGGCGTCCCGCCCACTCCGACACGATGTCGGCGACGAGCCGCCCGTCGTGCTCCGCGGTGAGCACGGGGTCGCGACCGATGGCGCGGCTGATATCGACCCGGTGCATCCAGGCATCACGGTTGTAGATGACGTCCATGAGGTAGCCGAGCCGCCACCGTTCGCTAGCGAACGGCGGGTCGACCTTCATGCGCATGCGCCGCAGCGGTGCCGGCATGCGACGACGTGAGCGAACCGAGCGAGGTGCGGCGCGCTCAAAACGAGCGACGACGTCGTCCGGCGACAGGTCAGCGCGGTCGCGGATTTGCAGCGACGTCATGGCATCGATCATGGGGCCGGAATTCGCTTTCCGATAGGCCCGCGTCTGGTGCATCGTCTCGCGGATCGACGAATGGCTCTCCGTCGCGCCGAGGACGTGCGTCGCCATCGCGCGCACGTCCCATGGCTCACATTCGGTCGGGCGCTGCCAATCAGCGGGCGCCAGCGAACGCAGCACGTCCAGGAACCGGTCGAGCTCTTCGGCGGCCAGCGTCATCGCGTCCGATCGCGAGAGCGGCTCGATCTCTTGGACTCGGATGGCGATGGTGTTCATCAGGCGTTCGCCTCCTTCCGCGCATCGATGTGCGCGAAGAACATGTCGAGGGCCTCGTCGAGCAGGCGGTACCAGCGATCGCCGCCGGGGTCGTTGGAGATCTGCTGGTCGATGAGCCCGGTCGTGATCGCCGTGAAGAGGTCGAGGTCGGCGGGATCGTCCCCGCCCGCGTCGACCAGCATTCGACGCGTGAGCTCGAGCCCCTCGACGGACGGCGCGTACGACTCCGGCGACGGCTCGAAGCCGGGAATCGTGCGCTGGAACAGCAGCTGGTACCGAGCCGGATCTTCGAGGCAGAAATCGAAGAACAGCCGGGACACGACCCGAAAGTCGGCGCGCGGATCGTCGGTACGCGAGACCGCCCCGCGGAGCTCCAGGTACTGCCGGAATCCCTCCGCGAACAACGCGTCGTAGATCGCCTCCTTGGAGTCGAAGTACGAATAGAGCGACTGGGCTCGCATCCCGACCTTCTGGCCAAGGTCGCGCAACGAGAGACCCGCGACGCCGTGCTTGCGGATGAGTGCTTGGGCGGCCTCGAGGATCTCGGTCCTGGTGGCCTCGCGGCGCTCGGCTCGCCTGTCACGCATCGGTATAGCTGACACTGTTCGGAGTATCGAACGGCGTTCGGTGATTGTCAAGAGGTCTACCCTGCCGCCCGATGGGCACGCGCCGGCGCAAGTTCTGGGGTTGGGGCTACGAGGACGAAGGGCCCACCCGGGACCAACAGGAACAGATGGCAAAGACCCTGGCCGGGATGTTCGGGCTCGACGGCATCGACGTGGCCGAGCCCCCGACCCTCGGCGAGCTCGCGCTCCCACCGCCCCGCATCGCTCCCCCCGCCTCCCTGGCGCCGCTGTGCACCACCGACCCGGCGGACCGCGCCGGGCACACGTACGGGAAGTCGTTCCGGGACATCGTTCGCGCGTTCCAACGCGACTTCGCACACCCGCCCGACGTCGTCGCCGTCCCGCGCACCGAAGCCGACGTGGCCGACGTCCTCGACTGGTGCGGTGACGCGGGCGCTGCCGCGATCCCCTACGGCGGCGGGTCGTCCGTCGTCGGGGGCGTCGAGTGCGACGTCGGCGACGCGTACCGAGGCGCCGTGAGCGTCGACCTTGGCAACCTGGGCCAGGTGCTCGACATCGATCGCACCTCGCGTGCAGCGCGCATCCAGGCGGGAGCCTACGGACCCGCGCTCGAGGACCAACTGCGACCGCACGGCCTGACGCTGCGCCACTTTCCCCAGTCGTTCGAGTTCTCGACGCTCGGTGGCTGGATCGCGACGCGTTCCGGCGGCCACTACGCGACGCTCTACACACACATCGACGACTTCGTGGAGTCGCTGCGCGTCGTCACCCCGCGCGGAGTCGTCGAGAGCCGCCGCCTGCCGGGCTCGGGCGCCGGGCCGTCGCCCGACCGCATGTTCATGGGGTCGGAGGGGATCCTCGGCGTCATCACCGAGGCGTGGATGCGTCTGCAGGACCGTCCCCGGTTCCGCGCATCGGCGGTTGGGCGCTTCAAGACCTTTGAGCAGGGCGTCGACGCGGCGCGGGCGCTGTCCCAGAGCGGCTTGTACCCGTCGAACTGCCGGCTCCTCGACGCGACGGAGGCGATGATCACCGGCACGGACGACGGGTCCGCGCACGTGCTGCTCATGGCGTTCGAGTCCGCCGACCACGAGCTGGAGCCGTGGATCGCCCGCGCCGCCGAGCTGGCGCGTGACCACGGCGGCGACGTGCCCGACGATGCATTACGCACCCGCACCGACGACGGTGCGACACGCGAGGGGTCGGCGGGCGCGTGGCGGAACGCGTTCGTGCGCGCGCCGTACACGCGCGACGCCTTGGTCGCCATGGGGATGATCAACGAGACGTTCGAGACCGCGATCACGTGGGACCGGTTCCGGGCGCTGTACGACGACGTCATGGCCGCGGTGCGCGGCGCGCTCGGCGAGATCGGCGCCCCCAACGGCGTGGTCACGTGCCGCTTCACCCACGTGTACCCGGACGGTCCGGCGCCGTACTTCACGGTCATCGCGCCCGGCCGGCCGCGCGCGCAGCTCCAACAGTGGGCGGTGGTGAAGGACGCGGCATCGGAGGCCCTCGTGCGTCACGGCGCGACGATCACTCATCACCATGCCGTGGGCCGCGACCACCGCCCCTGGTACGACCGGCAACGCCCCGCCCTGTTCGCGGACGCGCTGCGGTCCGCCAAGGCGACGCTCGACCCTCGGGCGACGCTGAACCCCGGCGTGCTGATTAATCCGTGACGCCCGTGAGCTTCGAGGCAGTCGTCTTCGACCTCGGCGGTGTCGTGTACCCGTCGCCGCTGGACGTGTTCCGGGCCTACGAGCGCGAGCACGGGCTGGCGGACCGGTTCCTCAGCGAGGTCGTGCTGGCGGACCCGGAGCATGGCGCATGGTCACGGCTCGAGCGCGGGGAGCTCGAGTTCGACGAGTTCTGCGACGCGTTCGACGCCGAGTGCGCTTCCCACGGCGGCACGGTGTCGGCCCGCGACCTGATGGCCAATGTTGCAACTCGTCTCGAGGCCCGGCCCGCGATGGTGAGCGCAATTCGCGCGATCAGAACACGAGGCATCAAGACCGGCGCGCTGACCAACAACTGGGCCGAAGACCCGGCAAGGAGCGATCGAAAATCGCCGATCACGGACTGGTTCGACGTGGTCGTCGAATCGGCCGTCGAGGGCCTGCGCAAACCCGACCCGCGCATCTACCGTCTTGTGTGCGAGCGCCTCGGAGTCGCGCCGACGTCGACGGTGTTCCTCGACGACCTCGGCGCGAACCTGAAGCCCGCGCGCGAGCTGGGCATGACGACGATCAAGGTCGCCGACCCCGACGCCGCGCTCGCGGAGCTCGGTGCAGCTCTCGGCTTCCCGCTAACCGTCTGATCCGTGGACCTTCTCTTCATCCGCCACGCGGAGCCGGAGCGCATCGCGCCGGGCAGCTCGACCGCGCCGGCCGACCCGATCCTGACCGACCGCGGTCGCGAGCAGGCCAACCGTTTGGCGCGGTGGATGGGCCACGAGGCCGTCGATGCCGTCGTGTCGAGCCCTTTGCACCGGGCGCGTGAAACGGCCGAGGTCGTCGGCGGCGAGCTCGGGATGGACGTCGAAGTCGTCGACGAGCTCATGGAGTACGACGCCCGAGCCGACTACTACATACCGGTCGACGAGCTGCGCGAGACACGCGACCACCACTGGCGGGCGATGATCGAGGGCCGGTGGGAGGAGATCGGAGGCGAGGACCCTGATGCCTTCCAGCGCCGCATCGTCCCGTGCGTGGACGCGCTCATCGAGCGCTTCCCCGGTGGCCGCGTCGCCGCCGTGTGTCACGGTGGCGTCATCAACGTGTACCTCGCGGCGTTGCTCGGCTTGGAGCGACACTTGTGGTTCGAGCCTGGGTACACCTCGATCAGCCGTGTGGCCGCCGCCCGGACGGGCGAGCGCTCGGTGGTCACCCTCAACGAGACTGCGCACCTGGTGGCGACGTTCGACGGGACGGAGGAGCCGGCATGAGCACCGTGCGAATCGACCACGACGGCCCGGTGACGGTCGTGACCATCGACCGGCCCGAAGTCCGCAACGCCGTCGACCGTGCGACCGCCGAGGCGCTGGCCGACGCGTTCCGCGCTTTCGACCAGGACGTCGACCGCGACGTCGCGGTCCTGACGGGTGCGGGTGGGGCGTTCTGCGCCGGCGCCGATCTCAAGGCGATCTCGTCCGGCGGTGGTAACCGCGCCGCGCCCGACGGCGACGGCCCCATGGGCCCCAGCCGCATGCTGCTCGACAAGCCCGTCGTCGCCGCCGTCGAGGGTCACGCAGTGGCCGGCGGGCTCGAGCTCGCGCTGTGGTGCGACCTGCGCGTGGCGGCACGCGACGCGGTGTTCGGTGTGTTCTGCCGCCGGTGGGGCGTCCCCCTCATCGACGGCGGGACGATCCGTCTCCCCCGCCTCATCGGCCACAGCCGTGCGCTCGACATGATCCTGACCGGTCGGGGCGTGTCGGGCGAGGAGGCGCTGCAGTTCGGCCTGGCCAACCGGCTCGTCGACCCGGGCGGCGCCCTCGAGGGGGCAGTCGCGATGGCCCACGAGCTCGCCCGGCTCCCGCAGCTGTGCCTGCGCAGCGACCGCCGCTCCAGCTACGAGCAGTGGGGGCTTTCACTCGATGACGCGCTGACGAACGAGTTCGAGCGCGGGGCGGCGACGATCGCGTCCGGCGAGACGCTCGACGGCGCGGCGCGGTTCGCGTCGGGCTCGGGCCGTCACGGCGCCCCCGCGTCATAGAGCGCCCGCGGGGCGACGAACGCAGGCAGACCGCCACGTAGACTCGCCGCACGGGAGCGCGCGAACGGAGGATGTAGTCGATGGCTGGAGCCGACGGCACCAAGGCGCGAACCGTCGCCGACATCATGAGCACGCCGGTCGTCACGGCGTCGGTCGACGACACCCTCGCCGAAGCTGCCGATCGCATGCGCGAGAAGCACGTCGGATCCGTCGTCGTCGTCGACGGTGACACCCCGCTCGGCATCCTCACCGAGCGCGACATGATCCGCATCACCGCCGTCGGAGCGGAGACGACCGAGAAGGTATCCGAGTGGATGACACCGGACCCCGACTCGGTGCCACCCGACATGGAGGCGAGCGACGCGTTCGCCAACCTTTCCGAACACGGCTACCGCCACATTCCGGTGGTCGAGGACAACCGAGTCGTCGGCATGGTCTCGATGCGGGACCTCATGCGCATCGCGCAGGTGCAGCCCGTCGAGACCCCGGCCGCCGAGATCCCCAAGGGCCTCGAAGGCGTGGTCGTGGCCGACACGACGATCGGCGACGTGCGCGGCCTCGAAGGCTTCTACCACTACCGGCAGTACAACGCGATCGAGCTCGCCCAGAAGCGCACGCTCGAGGACGTGTGGTACCTCCTCTTCGAGGGCGAGCTCCCGTCGATTCGCGACCGCGAGGCGTTCATCGAGAAGGTGAAGCCGCTCCGTGAGATTCCCGTCGAGGTGAAGGACCTGCTGCCGCAGGTCGCGGCGCTCGGCGGACCGGAAGCACCGCCGCTCGACATGCTGCGCACGACGTACTCGATGCTCGCGGTCGACCTCGACTTCCGCCCCTGGCTCGACATCAGCCACGAAGAGCTCTACGCCCAAGCCCTGCGCACGTGCGCCGTCGTGCCGACCCTGCTCACGTCGCTGTACAGGCTGAAGCACGGCTTGGACCCGGTCGACCCACATCCCGACCTGTCCTACGCCGCGAACTACCTGTACATGCTGCGCGGCGAGGTCCCGAAGCCGGATCACGCGCGGGCGATCGAGCAGTACCTCATCTCGACGATCGACCACGGCTTCAATGCTTCGACGTTCACGGCCCGCGTCATCACGTCGACGGGCGCCGACTTGGGATCGGCGGTAGTCGGCGCGATCGGCGCGCTGTCCGGGCCCCTGCACGGTGGCGCACCCAGCCGCGCCCTCGACATGCTCGATGCCATCGGCGAAGAGGACAAGGCCGAGCCATGGCTGCGCGACGCCGTCGAGCGCGGCGACCGGCTCATGGGCTTCGGGCACCGCGTCTACAAGACCGACGATCCCCGCTCGACCATGCTGCGCGAGATCGCCGAGCGGCTCGGCGGCCCGAAGGTCGACCTGGCCGAGGCGATCGAGCGAAAGGCAATCGACGTGCTGGCCGAAATGAAGCCCGGTCGGCGGCTGTACACGAACGTCGAGTTCTACGCCGGCGTGGTGATGGAGACGTGCGGCGTGCCCCGCGAGATGTTCACGCCGACGTTCGCGTCGAGCCGCACCATCGGCTGGACCAGCCACATCCTCGAGCAGGCCGCCGACAACCGGCTCATCCGTCCCAGCGCCAACTACGTGGGGCCGCCGCCTCCGCAGCCCGTGCCGGAGCCGCAGTAGACGGGCACCGCGGACGTCACTTCGCGGTGCATGCGCGCGGTGCAGGGTGGGATCGCAACGTCTTCTGCAGCTGGACGGGGTGCGACGTCATGATGCCGTCGGCGCACCAGTCGACCAGCTTGCCCCACGTCTGCGGGCCGTCGACGTCCATCTCGCCGAACCACGCGTGCACGGCGTAGCGCTCCTGGTGGGCGCGGCTGACGTTCTCGGGCGACGTGACGTCGATCACCGTGTCTCCGAACTTGAACGTGACCGGGAGCTGGAAGGCAACGGTGCCCTGCGGTGGCGC